>DOEZ01000278.1 GCA_003532715.1 Planctomycetaceae bacterium | reverse complement strand
GGCGTCGAAGGAAACCTTAGACCATCTCCACGCCGCGGGAGCCGATCCGCTTTATGTGCGACTATGCAGGGCGCAAGAGTGTTTTCGCGCCCGCTTGACGCCGAAACCCTGGCGGTGCGGCGCCAACCGGATTTCGGTCAAATGGCCGCGCGACGCCGACGAGCAACGACAATTCGAGGCTTGGCTGGCCGACTACGATTCGAGCGCCGCGAGATATTCCACCTGTCATTTTCTCGGCGCATCCGGCGATGTCGTACATCCCGAGATCGCAAAGCTAGTCGACCTCCACGACGCCTTAACGAAGTGCTGTGAAAAACTGAGCTTGGCTTGAGCGCCGAACGAGAGGGGTTAATAACCGTTCTTTCACAATGCAGACGTGAATAATACGCCCAGGAACACCGGATTGGCGGCGTCCCCCCGCCCTTTGCCCAAAAGCCGTCTCATGTTATGATAGTAGCGTCGTCATGTGCATGCTCATGACCGCGACGCCCGAGGAGTCCAGCTTTGTTAGTCGGCCCCATTTTCACTCGCGAATTCACGATTGTCCCCCGCCGGGTGCGGGTTTACGTCGCGCGGGCGGTTTACGTCGGGGCGCTTCTGGGGTTGATGATTATCGCCTGGCTGATGCTGACCGGCACGCAGGTGATTCGCGACGTGGGCGATTTGGCCCGCTTCGGAACGATCATGTTCCAGATCCTGGCCCCCATGCAACTGGTCGTGGCCGTGTTCTTTTCGGCCATGCTGGCGGCCAGCGCCGTGTCGCACGAAAAGGACCGCAAGACGCTTGTGCTGTTGTTGTTGACCAATCTTTCCAACAGCGAGCTGGTGCTGGGCAAGCTGCTGGCCAGCCTGTTGAACATGTTGGTCTTGCTGGCGGCGGCCGTCCCGCTTTTCATGGTCTCGGTCCTGTTGGGCGGGGTCTCGTTTTCGCAGGTGGGTCGGATGCTCGCCGTCACCCTGGCAACCATCCTGGTCTGCGGCAGCCTCGGCTCGNNTGGCCCTTTGGCGCGAGAAGGCGTTTCAGGCCCTGGCGGTGACGATCATGGCGATCGTCCTCTGGGTCGTACTATGGGAAGCCATCGCGATGGGCGTGCTGGGCAAAGAGTGGCTGGGCCTCTCGTGCGAGGCATGGGCCGCCGGTTTCAGTCCGTGGCGCGCTGTTATCGAGACGACCGTTCCGCTGCCGCGACCCGAACCCGCCTTGGGTCCGCTCGGTTATCCGGTCCATCTCTTTTTGCTGGTCGCAACAGCCGGCGCGGGGCTGATCAACGGCGTGGCGATTGCGATGGTGCGCGTGTGGAACCCGTCGCGCGAAGCGCAACCGCGCGAACAGGACGAATCTCCCGCGAAGGAAAGCATCTGGGGCGTCGAACACGATCTGGCCGCGGCCGCGCGAGCAGGTTCGACCACGACGGAAACGGCCGTCGCCGCGACCGCCGCGCCGACGCGAAAACCGCAGACGTCGCGCCGCGTCTGGGACAATCCCGTCATCTGGCGCGAGATGCGCACGTGGGCCTACGGCCGCAAGATCCTGTTGATCCGACTCGTCTACTTGGTTCTGTTCGGCCTGGCGGCCGGTGGATTCGGCTGGATGATCGAGACGGGCCAGACGGTCGACCGTCTTGGCGGAGCCGTGGCGATGGGGCTGCTGTTTCTGCTAAGCCTTTTCCTGGTCAACACCCAGGCCGTCACGTCGCTGACCAGCGAACGCGACGCCCGCGCGTTGGACCTGCTACTGGTGACCGACCTGACGGCGAAGGAAATTGTCTATGGCAAGTTGGGCGGCGTCTTTTTCAACACGAAAGAAATGCTGCTTTTGCCCCTGTTGTTGTGCGTCTATCTCTGGTGGCAGGGCATCATCGGAGCCGAGAACCTGCTGTTTCTCGTGGTCGGGTTGGGGGTGCTATTCGTTTTCACGGCCACGCTGGGCGTCCATTGCGGCATGCACTACGCCAACTCGCGCAACGCCGTGGCCGTCAGCCTTGGAACGGTCTTCTTTCTTTCCTTGGGCGTGGCGATTTGCATGTACATGATGCTTGCCTTCAGTGGGTCGTTCGAGGCGCAGTTGCAGCCGTTTCTGGCGTTCACGATCGGCGGAGGTGTTGGACTGTACGCGGCCCTGGGGGCGCGCAATCCCTCGACCGCCATCGGGTTGGCCTCGTTCCTGTGCCCGTTCGCGACGTTCTACGCCATCACGAGTTTCCTGCTCGAATACCACATGGCGGTCTTCCTGGTGACCATCGTTTCGTATGGATTCATGACGGCGGCCATGCTGGTGCCCGCGATCTGTGAATTCGACGTGGCCACCGGGCGAACGACGGCCGACGAATGACGGAGGACCGAGCTCGATGCTGACGGCGCATTGGCCCTGGCTGGTCGCGATGGGAACGCTGATTCTCGGTTCGGCGTTCTTTTCGGCAAGCGAAGCCGCCTGGTTCTATTTGCGAGAGCCCGATCGCCGGAAAATGGCTCCCGGCAACCGCGCCCAGCGCATGGCGGTTGGCTTGCTCGATGATCCCGACCGGCTGTTGACGGCCGTCTTGTTCTGGAACCTGGCGGTCAACCTGGCCTACTTCACGATCGTCTCGATCGTCGGCCTGCAAATCGAACGCGAGGGCCATGCGGCACGCGCCGGGACGTTCGCCGCCGTGTCGCTATTGCTGCTGATCGTGCTGAGCGAAATGCTTCCGAAGAGCCTGGGAGTCCTGAAGCCGCAGGCCTTGACCACGTGGTTCGCCGTGCCCCTTTCGGCCACGGTCCGGCTGGTCGACCCGGCGCTGCCCGTCTTCCGAACGGCTATCCTCCTTTCGCGGCGGCTGTTCTGGCCCGGCTTCCGGCCCGAGCCGTACTTGGCGGTCGGCGACCTGGAGCGGGCCGTCGAGTTGTCCACGGGCGACGCGGCCCTTTTGGACCAGGAGCAGACGATTTTGCAGCGGATCGTGCTGCTTTCGGAGATTCGCGCCGACGAGCTGATGCGACCCCGCACGCAATGCCGCGTATTCCGGCCCCCGGTCGTGCTGGCCGATTTGGACGGCCGCCTGCCCGACAGCGGCTACCTGATCGTGACCGAGCCGGACAGCGAGGAGGTGGCCGCCGCCATCGACCTTGGCCGTCTGTCGAGCGTTCCGACGAAATACCTCGAACAACACGCCGAGCCGGTCGTGTTCGTTCCCTGGTGCGCGACGGTCGCGTCGGTTCTCGAGACGATGACCCAGCGCGATTGCCAGGTGGCGGTGGTTGTCAATGAATTGGGCGAGACGATCGGCATTCTGACGTTCGACGACGTGCTCGACACGATCTTCACGCACTCGCCCAGTCGAAGCCAGAGGCTGCTCCATCGCGTGCCGATTCGAAGGGTGGCCGACGACGCATGGCATGTGACGGGCATGACGAGCCTGCGGCGTCTGACCCGCCATTTCGGCGTGTCGCGCCCGCGAAGCCAAAGCCTTACGGTGGCCGGCGTGGTGCAAGAGACGCTCCAACGGATTCCCCAGCAGGGTGACGAGTGCCGCTGGGGACCGTTTCATCTCAAAGTGATCGAGGTTTCCGAGTTGGGCCAGTTAACCGTCGAACTGACCATGTCCAAGCCGCCGGAGGACGACGCATGATCGCCGGCGTGTTGATTCTTGCCTTCGGGGGACTCTTCTTCAGCGCGATGTTCAGCGGGCTCGAAACAGGCTTCTACCGCGCGACGCGCGTGCGGCTCGTGCTCGATGCGCTGGGCGGCAGCCTTGTCGCGCGCGGGTTGGTTTGGCTCACCAATCGGCCGACCATGTTCGTGGCGACCATCCTCGTGGGCAACAACCTGGCGAACTATTTGGTATCGCTGTCGATCGTGCTCGGCACGCGTCTTTCGTTCGGCGACGAGTCGCGCGCGGCCGAGTTGCTCGTCCCGCTGGCCCTGGCGCCCGTGCTTTTCGTGTACGGCGAACTGCTGCCGAAGAATCTGTTTCTGCAAGCGCCGAACCGGCTGTTGCGGTTGGGAGGCCCGCTGTTTTTCGTTTTCTTCGTCCTGTTTTTGCCGGCGAGCGTGTTGTTGTGGCTGCTGAACCAACTACTCGGGCGGTTCGTGGCCGAGCCGCCCGAACAGGTCCGGCTCGGCTTGGCGCGTCGCGAACTCCAGGGACTGCTCGTCGAGGGGCGCGAGGCGGGCATTCTGCATCCGGCCCAGCAAAGCCTCGCGCGGAACATCTTCGCCCTGAGCGGACACCGCGTCGGCCGGTTGGCCACCGCGCTGCGCGACGTTCCGCGAGCCCGGCAAGGCATGACACGCGACGAAGTCCTGGGGCTGGCGAGCCGTTATCGGATCGCCGATATTCCGGTCGAATCGGCCGAGTCGCGCGGGGAATTGATCGGTTACGTTCGCGTGATCGACCTGGCGCTGTCGGAGTCGGCCGAACTGGCCCCCCTCCGGCCGCTCGTCGAAATCCCCGCCTCGGCCAACCCGATCGACGCCATGGTTCGCATGGAGAACGCGGGACAGAACCTGGCCCGCGTCGTCGAAGCCGACGGCCGCGTGGTCGGCATCCTGACGGTCCGAAACCTCCGCCGCCCGCTGTTTCAGACGGCGGGAGGGTGAGCCCAAAGTCGCGTTTCGCACTACGCTGTCTTCCGGGAAAGATACATCACCACGAAGGACACGAAGTGTACGAAGGAAGGGCAAGAGACTTCGCCGAGACTCTCCATTCGCTTGACTCGATTGCGACTTTCTTTCTTCCTTTTCCCCTCTTCGTGTCCTTCGTGCCCTTCGTGGTGAAAAAGACGGATCACTTGCTGCTCGGCAAGTGCTTCTCCCACCCGACCGGCTGCGTCCACGCTTCCTCATTCTGGACGCCCGTCGAATTCGGATGCACCATGGGGCGGTCGGAGCGAATATGCGCCCGGACGTACAGGTCATTGTCCTTCAGGCGATACGTCGCCCAGGCTCCCTCACGGCTGGCCAGTACTTTGCCGATGTCGGCCGTCTCGTTCAATGCGGCGTCCTTGGGCAGCTTCAAGTCGGCGGGCGTGCCGATGAAATCGATCGTGTACTTCGCGCCCGGCTTCGGAACCACCGCGACGTGCAACGTTCGTTGCTTCGGGTCGTAGTTGAGCCGTGCCAGTTCCACGCCGGTCGACGAATAGAAATCGCCTCGCGACATCGACTCGAACAGGGCGGCCGTTTCGAGCTTCGGGGCGCGGACGACGACCCACCCGCGGCCCGGCGCGGCCGAACGGGGACTCTTGGTGTGGTAGTTGTGCGAATCG
>DOEZ01000123.1 GCA_003532715.1 Planctomycetaceae bacterium | reverse complement strand
TTTCCCCCCTTCCCCCTTTTTCCGAAACGTAGCGCGACGTCCCGCCATGTCCACTGCCGAGAAATACCTCAAGCCGGAAGTCATTCGCCAGATTTCGCGGCTGGATTTGCGAGCGCAGTTTATCGTGAAGGGGTTCTTGCAGGGGCTTCACGCCAGTCCGTTTCATGGATTCTCGGTCGAGTTTAGCGAGCATCGCAAGTACACGCCCGGCGACGATCCGAAGGACATCGATTGGCTCGTCTACGCGAAGACCGACAAGTATTACGTTAAGAAGTTCGAGGCCGAGACCAACATCACGGGCTATTTGGTCATGGACCTGAGCCGGTCGATGGGCTACACCTATCGCCAGGAACTGACCAAGTTTGACTACTCGATCTGCCTGGCCGCCGCGTTGGCCTATTTGATGATCCATCAGCAGGATCCGGTCGGGTTGCTGACGTTCGACGAGAAGATTCGCAACAGTCTGCCGCCGAAGACCAAGCGGAGTCACCTGGGCGACGTGTTGAGCCTGCTGGCCAATTTGAAGCCCGAGGGCAACACCGACATCGCGCGGAGCCTGACGCAGGTGGCCGCCATGCTCCGCCACGCCAGTCTCGTGATGATCTTCTCCGACCTGCTGGTCGAACCCGAGCCGGTCCTCGAAGCGTTGCACCGGCTGCGGCACGGCGGGCACGACGTGATTCTGTTCCATGTGCTCGACGAAGCCGAGGCCCACTTCCCCTTTGGCGGCATGGTCGAACTCGAAGACCCCGAAACGCACCGGACGTTGTCGCTCGACGCCGACGGCTTCCGCCGCGACTACCTCGACGAGCTGGCCCGGTTTCGCGAAACGTATCGGCGCGAGTGTTTTCAGTCGGGCGTCGATTACGTGCCGTTGGACACAAGCATGCAGTTCGACAAGGCGTTGACCGAATACCTCGCCAACCGTTCGGCACGAGGGTAGACGCCATGACGTTCGTCACTCCCATACTGCTCGCCGGAATGGCGCTGGTTGCCTTGCCGATCGTGTTGCATCTGATCATGCAACAGCGACCGCGGCATCTCGAGTTCCCCGCGCTGCGACTGGTGCAACAGCGTCACGAAACGAACCGTCGCCGGGTTCGGCTGCGCCATCTGTTGTTGTTGGCGTTGCGAATCGCGGCGATTGCCCTGTTGGCCGCGGCGCTGGCGCGGCCCAGCGTGAAGTTCTCTGGTTCGCTCGGCTCGCAAGAGGCGCCGGTGGCGGCGGCGATGGTGTTCGACGCGGCCCCGCGAATGGAATATCGTCAGGCGAACGAAACGCGGATCGAAGCGGCCCGGAAGATGAGCGAGTGGTTGCTGCCCCAGTTCCCGCCCGAAAGCCAGATCGCCGTGCTCGACACGCGGCTCGGGCCGGCGGCGTTTCAGGTCGATCGAGCGGCCGCGGCGAGCCGGATCGCGCGGCTGGAATCGGTCGCCAATTCGCGGTCGCTGCCCGACGCGATCGACGAAGCCCTTCGGCTGTTGGCCGAAAGCGACTTGGCGCGAAAGGAAATCTACGTCTTCACCGACATGGCCCGGGCCGCATGGCCGGCCGACGCCGCCGAGAGGCTGCAACAGCGGGCCGCCCAATCGCCCGAGGCCATGCTCTACCTTATCGACGTCGGCGTGAAGAATCCGACGAATTTCGGTCTGGGCGAACTACGACTGTCGGCTCAACGCCTGTCGAGCCTCGGCCCGCTGCGCATCGAAACCGAACTGATTCGCCTGGGCGGCGAGGGACAGCGGACCGTCGAGCTGTTCGTCGATAACGAGGCGGGCGAACCGCAGAATCGCGGTCAGCAGATCGTCGAGGTGGCCGATGGCGGCGCGGCGGCCGTTGAGTTCCAGATCGGCAACCTTGACGAGGGGACGCATCAGGGGCACGTTCGGATTGGCGGCCAGGACGCGCTGCCGGCCGACGACGTGCGCTATTTCTCGGTCGAGGTCCGCCCGCCGTGGCGCGTGCTGGTGGTCGATCCCCGGTCGAACCATACTTATGCCGATTTTCTGCCGCAGATGCTCGCCCCAGAGAGTCTGCGAAGACGGGGCCAGTCGCGTTTCGAATGCACGACGATCGCTCAAACCGATCTGGCCAAGACGGAACTCGACGGATACTCGGCCGTCTGCCTGGCGGATCCGGGGCCCCTTTCGGCGGCCGAATGGGACAAGCTGCACGAGTACGTCGCGGCTGGGGGATCGCTGGCCGTGTTCCTGGGCCGCAACGCGCGGCCGGTCGCTTCGTTCAATTCGGTCGAGGCGGCGCGAGTGCTGCCGGGTCCGCTCGTGCGTCAGGTCCCGGCGCGCGAAGGCGATTTGCAACTTGCGCCCGGCGATTTGCGGCATCCGATTCTGGCCGAATTCCAGGCTGTCCGCGGCGCGATTCCCTGGTC
Source organism: Planctomycetaceae bacterium (assembly GCA_003532715.1). Lineage (GTDB taxonomy): Bacteria > Planctomycetota > Planctomycetia > Pirellulales > Thermoguttaceae > UBA11386. Next base: position 2,157 of record DOEZ01000123.1, on the reverse strand, counting down.
GGACATGCCCATTTTTCGCTATTGGGAGCTGGGCAAGACGGCCGAAGGGACCGGCGTGGTGGTTCCCTATACCGACGGTCGCCCGGCGCTGTTGGAGCGAAGCGTGGGCAAGGGCCGCGTGTTGGTGATGACCACGCCCGCGACCGACCTGCCGCGCGGCAATCCGTGGAACCTGCTGCCGGTGGCCGATCCGTGGCCCTTTTTGATACTGACGAATCAGGCGATGCTTTACCTGGTCGGCAGCGCCGACCAGCGACTGAACTATTTCGCCGGACAGACCNNGAGCCGATTCCGGTCGTATTTGGTCACGACGCCCAGCGGAGTCGCGTTTCCTCTGTCGGTCGATCCTAAGGAAAACCGCATCGTCATTACCTCGACCGACGAGCCGGGCAACTACCGCGTGCAAGCCGGCGGGCGAACGACGGGCGTCGACCATGGATTCAGCGTCAATCTCGAACCAAAACAAACGGAACTCGAACGGATCACGCGCGAGGAACTCGACGAGCTACTCGGCCCGATCGCTCACCAGGTCGCTCGCAACCGCGACGAAATCGAACGCAGCGTCAGCATGGCCCGCGTTGGCCGCGAGTTGTTCCCGCTGCTGATCGTGCTGTTGGCTCTCGTTCTGGCGGCCGAACACGTTTTGGCCAATCGGTTCTATCGTGAGTGAATGATAACCACAGAGACACCGAGACGCAGAGGAGGGGATAGAAGATAGGGGATAGGAGATCGACCAATCCCCAATCCCTACCACCACCCATGTCCCAACTAACCCTTTACCCGATCGGCGACAGCTACCTTTTGGTGGCGGTGGTCGCGCTGTTGTTGCTTGGGTTGTTGGCTCTGGGGCCGCGGGGTGGGGCCATGTCGCGACGTCGCCGGTTGGTCATCGCCGGGTTGCGGCTAGTCGCCGTGCTCATGCTTGTTCTGGCCATGCTTCGGCCGACGATCGTGCGGACCGAAACCCGCAAGCAATCGGCCACGCTGACCGTCTTGGCCGACGTGTCCCGGAGCATGTCGGTTCCCGACGCGCTCGGCGGACGCTCGACCCGCTACGAGGCCATGCGGCTCGCGCTCGACGGGGCGCGCGACGAATTCAAAAAGATCGCACGCGACTTCGAGATCAAGGTCCATGCGTTCGACGCTCGAACCGCGCCGCTCGAAGTGACCGACGGGCGGATCGCGCTGCCCGAAAGCCCTCAAGGCGAACAGACGGCGATTGGCGCTGCGATCGAGGACGTGTTGCGAGCCGAGGCGGGCAAGCGGCTGTTGGGCGTCGTGCTGTTCGGCGACGGCGCGCAGCGTGCCTACGCCCCGCGCGATCTCGCGCCCCAAACGGCCGCCGCCGAGATGAAACGGCTCGGCTACCCGCTGTTTACCGTGCCGCTGGGCCAATCGCGCGGGCTGGGCCAGGCCAAGGACGTCGCCGTCAAGCAGTTGCTCGTCGACGAGAACGTCTTCGCCAAGAACGAACTGGTCGTCGAAGGCCAGATTCGCGCCGACGGGTTCGTCAATCGCGAACTGCCCGTCCGACTGCTGTTCGAGGTCGCTCCGGGCCGCATGGAGGTCGTCGCGCGCGACGTGATCCGCCCGACGTCGGACGGCCAGCTTCTGCCGGTCGAGCTGAGTTACGTGCCCGAAGTGCCCGGTCAATACAAGGTGACGCTCGAAGTGCCCGACCAGCCTGGCGAACTGGTGACGACGAACAACCGGATGAGCACGTTCGTCAACGTATTGGCCGGCGGTTTGAACGTGCTGTATCTCGAAGGACAGCCCCGCGTCGAAACGAGCCGCCTTCGCCGCGCGCTCGATGCCTCGCCCGACATCGACGTCGATTACCTGAGCTTCACCGAACAGACCCGGCCGGCCGATCTCGACGAACGGCNNGTCGCTACCTGGTCTACATCCTCGGCGATATTCCGGCCAGTGCGTTCACGCCGTCGCAGTTGAAAGACCTGGCCGACGCGGTCGATCGCGGCGCGGGACTGATCATGCTCGGCGGGTTTTACACGTTCGGCCCGGGCGGATATGCCGACACGCCGCTGGCCGACGTGTTGCCGATTCGGATGAGCCGGCTCGACATCCAGAATCCCGACGAACCGATTCGCACCGACATGCACCTCGAAGGACCGACGCGGATGCGGCCAAGCCGCTTCG
>DOEZ01000031.1 GCA_003532715.1 Planctomycetaceae bacterium | reverse complement strand
GAGCCACGTCGGTGCCCAGAGCCCAGCGTCCATCGGGGCTGACGTGGTCGATGGGCCGAGGCAGGGTGCGGCGTTTACCCGACTTAACGTCCAGCACCCGGCAAACGAATTGATCCCCCTCGCGGTCGTTCCATAGCACTTCACGATCCGAACCGGGACGCCATTGCAGCATGCACCCCTGCTGCCAGCACCACGCCCGCGACTCGCCCAATTCGATCCAGCGATCACCATCCTCCAGGTCGATCATGCCGATCTCGATCACGTCGTCGGGCCGAGGGCTGCGATGCTCGAAATCGACCCGCATGGCCAACACGTAGCGATCCGTCGGATCGAACTGGAACTTATCGTAATAGGCGAACCAGTGGAACTTCGGCCCTCGCGTAATGGCTCGCGCGGGAGGCCGGTCTCCCGGAATGTTCCGCAGAACCTGGTCGAACGGAGCCGCATTGATGGGGACCGCGGACCAAACAAGTGAAATTAGCGCCAACGTGCCCAACAGGCCGGACGCAGTCGCGAGAGATCGGAAAACCTTGATTGGCGAAAGCCGCTTCGAATCGGGAATGGTCATGTCGAGCATCTCTTGTGTTAAGATTCACGGTCCTTGGCGAAACCTCTGGGGTGTCGTGCCCGTCGCTCGGCTGAACGCACGGCGGCGCTGCAAAGGGTAGTTGAAGCCGCGCGCCCGGGCAACATGGCTGATCTTGAGCCGTTCCTGTCCGGTGAGCAACTGCTTGGCACGTTCTATGCGCAGCCTTGAAAGATACTCGTAAGGGGTGCAACCCCGCGGGCTACGCAGCGAAACTGTGAGTGAATCGGGTCGCATGACGAAGATCCATCCGCCATGCCGCCGGGCGAAGTCGGCGATCCCCTGAGTCAACTTCTCAAGGTGCGAAATCCGCGCGGGAAACATCAGCGCTACGTGAATCGTTCGCTTCATTTGCTCGCCTGTGGCGGCCACCCACCTTTGCCTCGGGAATACCAACCAGGGTAACACACACGGTCGTGCCCAACGCTCCTTTTATACAGGAGTCTGCGCAAAATGAACCTTCTTTTCGCAGAATCGGTCTTCTTCCTGTTCCTTCGAGACGATTCTCAAGCGGTGCGTGGCCGAACACGGTCGTCTGCGCGGTTGTTCGAGGCTCGCTGAAGTGATGAGGGCGACGAGACAGCCCGGCTGTGGCGTCCATTACAGGTACGAACCCCCCCTTGTGTGTTAGCTGATTGTCCACTGGGGGGCGATAGGCGTTTCGCATTTTGGACGCGCCGAGTGCGCAAAACGATCGCATGTTTCGCATAATTTGGCTTTATCTACTGTGACCGTTGAGGGTACGCTGATTCCTGGAGTTGCAGTTCATGCGGTTATTCTTGGTGGATGGCAATGGCTGTTCATCTGTTCGAACCGAGAACGGCTTTCCGAGGTGATTCTGCCTCGCGAACCGCCCGACCCGCATTGCGACGCCACGCGTTACGGAACTCGAAGAGGTTGATTGAAAGACGGCGGTTCCTTCCTGCCACTTGGCCGAACGCCCTTGTCGCGTGATGCGATCGGTTCGCGGTACGGCTGGCGCTACTCTGGTCGGTCAATTCCCACGTCAACCCGTCGATAGGAGGTTTCGTGATGCGAGGCATCTGGATTTCTGCTTTCTTGCTGGTCGCATTTGCTCTTTGCGCCGCGACCGCGATGGCCCAATCGGTTCCGATCGAGAATGTGGTCATGCATCTGCCGTTCAATGAGACGACCGGCCGTGTGTTCGCCGACGCCGGTCTCAATGGAAACGACGGCAGCTTCTGCCGGCGACGGGTTGTGTCCAGCGGTTACGACCCCATTGACGCTTCGGCCGTGACCGCGACCGGGCAGTTTGGAAGCGGTTTTGACATGTCGTCGGAAATCAACGGCATTTCGTACGACACGATGATCACCGTCCCCATGTCCGCGGCGCTTCCATCGCAAGGAAGCAACTTTGCAGTTTCCTTCTGGATGAAACAGGAGAATTGGGCGAGGCCGACGAATCCGACGGATTATCTGAACCCATACGGCGTCATTGCCTCCCATCTCGGGAACGACCTAGCGTGGTCGGTCGGAATCGACTATGTCAACTCTCCGGACAAGGCGACGAATATGCTGGTGTTTCGCACCGACGACGGTCTGAACATTGACTGGTCCACCGAAGTCGCCAGCTTCTTCCCCGATAGCTATCATCATTTCCTCTGTCAGTTCGAGGGGTGGACGGGAATTACCGCGTTGTACGTCGACGGCATGTCGGTCGCGGATACGGGAACAAGCGGGTGGCTCTTTTCGACGACCGAGGGGTTCGTCATCGGCGCGCGCGATCGACCCGACGTCTACTATCCCATCACCACGGGGGTTCTGGATGATTTCGCGATCATCAACGGCGTGGTTAGTCCGAGCCAGGTCGCAAGCATCTACGGCAGCGGCGTCGCCAGCGCGGGCCTGAGTTTGAAGGCTCACTACACGATGGACCAAACGACCGGGTCGCTGGTCGCCGACGCCAGTGGAAGCGGCAACGACGGCACGCTCCGAGGCTATTCGGTGTATCATCCCTTCGACGTGGCCGATGCTTCGGTGGATGGTCCGATAGGCAAGGCGGTTGCGTTCGAAGGTGCCCTGCAGGAGTTTGTTCGGATCGAGCCGTCCGATAGCCAGATTAGCGCCGGCGAAGCGTTCACGGTGACGTTTTGGGCGAACGTCAGCAATTGGAAGGCCAATGGGATCATCGCCAGCCAGAATAAGGATAGCGATTTCGGTTACAGTATCGGCCTGCATACCAGCGGCGGCCTGATTGTCCGAACGACCGACTATGGCGTGTCGGAAGTCAAGTATGGGGGCGTGAAACTGGACGGCACGGGTGGGCTGGCGGCTTTGCCACCCGATGAATTTGCCCATTTCGCGGTCGTGATCGACTCGGCCGGGCAAGTCGCGAAAATCTTTGTCAACGGCGACGAAGTCGTGCAGGATCTCCTCAATGGATGGACCGTGACCGAGGATTTTGGAACCGTGTTGGGGGCACGGAGACTCAATCCGCCTCATGAGGCCGACTACGTCTCGTATCCGCTCAACGGAGTTCTCGACGACTTCGCGGTGATTCTAGGTCAATTGACGGAATCCGAGGTCGAACTGGCCATGGCGCAAGGCGTTGCCGCATTGTACAGCGTCCTCCAGATTCCCGGCGACGCGACCGGCGACCAAATCGTGGACGACGCCGATGCGAAACGCTTGGCCTCGAACTGGGGAGTCGGATCGGCGACCCGGGAGATGGGCGATTTCAACGGCGATGGGATCGTCGGTGCCGCCGACGCGGCCATCCTTGCGGCCAACTGGGGTTATGGTGTTGTCGCGGAAACGACCGCCGTGCCAGAGCCGGGAGCGATGGTTCTGGTGGTCGGGGCGATGTTTGTCGTCTTGCTTGGGAGGCGCCGTCACGGATGAACGGTCGCCGGCTCGGCCAAGGCGATACGTTCGAGCAAACGCGGAAACGGAGACGAGGAACGCGTTTTTTTGCCCGCCTACGAGAGGCGTTAACCTTCCTTCCATATGAACCAACTCAGGGAGACTCATCACCATGGGAAGCCAACGAGTCCTTTTCTGCGCGACGGCGTGCGTCTTTGTTGCCCTCGCGGCGACGGCGATGGCCTACACGCCGGCCGATTTGTACGTCCACTACCCGTTCGACGACGCGTCGGGCACGGTTTGGAGCGACGCCAGCCCAAATAACAACGACGCCACGTCGTACCGTTCGCTCAAGTTCTCGGAGCTGTCGCCTCTCGACGTGTCCGGGGTCACGGCCGCCGGCGCGTTCGGTAATGCACTGACGATCGGCACGAGCGACATCGGCGGAGTCAACCACGAGGCGCTTGTCGACGTCACGACCGCAGCCAATCTGCCGGGAACCGGCGACAGTTTCGCGGTTTCGTTCTGGCTCAATACCAGCGCGTGGAACAACTATGGCATGGTTGCCTCCTACAATTTGAACGGCTTGGAGTGGAGCGTGGGCAATCAGAGCGGCAACATGCTGGTGTGGTCGAAGGATGGCGACGCCGGGGTCGGCGCCCACGTCTGGACGGCCAGCATGGCGGGACTGGCCGCGAATACCTACGCGCATTTTCTCGTCCAGTACGAGGGCGCGTCCGGCGCTACGAACGTATACATCAATGGCGCGGCCTCGACCGACACGGGAGCCACGAACTACTTCTGGGGCAACGAAAGCGAGGGAGTCGTTCTCGGCGGACGCGTTCTTCTGCCGCGCGATTTCACGGGTTTGGAGGCGCGACTCGACGACTTCGCCATCCTTCCCGGCGTTCTGACCCCGACCCAAAGAACGGAGATCGCCACGCTCGGCGTGGCCAGCGCGTCGGTCGTGCCGCTGTTACACTACGCGTTGGACGAAACCAGCGGGTCGGCGCTCGCCGATTCGAGCCCGAATGGGAATACCGGCACGCTCTTGGGGTTGAATTCGGTCACCGAGCGGCCGGCGGCGCCTCGCGACGTCTCGAAAGTGACCGTGCCAGGCGTCCACGGCACGGCGGCGATGAATTCGGGGGACTGGGGCGACTACGCCAGGCTGGAGGGAGACCCGCTTGAGATCGAGAGCGAGATGCCCAGTCTTGGCGACGAACTCACCATCTCCTTCTGGTACAAGCCGGCCCAGTATCTCGGCTGGGATCACCTGGGAATTGTCGCCTCGCAACAGTATAACGATCTCGGCTTCTCGGTCGGATTGCACAACTCGGGCAATGGCTACATGATCTTCCGATCGACGACCGGCGCCGGAACGACGGGAACGAAGGACACCTACGGCGTGGACGTGAGCGGGCTTGATCCCGACGAGTTTCATCACTTCGCGATCACGCTCGACGCCAACGCCTTGGTAACGGGTTTCTATGTCGATGGCGAGCACAAAGCCGAAGGCTACAACAATGGGTGGAATGTCAGCGACTTGGATTCGAGCGGACTGTTCTGCCGCATCACAGGCGGCCTGCCGTCGACCCGAATGTACGGCTACCTCGACGACTACGCCGTCATTGCCGGCCAATTGAGCGCGGCGGAAGTCGCCCGGGTCATGGATTTGGGCGTCGCCGCGGCGGCAATCCCCGAGCCGGCCACGACTGCCCTGCTGTTGATCGGCGTTCTGGGGGGCACGATGGTCTTCCGGCGGCCGCGCGGCTGATTTCGGCGTGCGAATGTGGGAACAAACGGCAATCCGCTACGCCGCCTCGCTCGGCGAGGCGGCGAGCGGGTTGTGCGCGAGTTCAT
>DOEZ01000092.1 GCA_003532715.1 Planctomycetaceae bacterium | reverse complement strand
TGGTTCGCGCTCTTCGTTGCGCGCGACAATCGCCGCAACGCCGCCCCGTCAAAATCATCCCGCAAGCCGATCGCTGATCCCATGGTCACGCCCTCCATATGCAGGGCGCCATTGATTCAGACTTTCGTCAGTTTGGGAATCCCTGGCGTGAGTCAGTCTCAGCGCAGGTTGGTATTATTTCTGCTCGGAAACAACATCTAGAATGTGTCTTTCCCAACGTGCCAACCCATCTCGACGCTCATCGATATACGAATGCCGATTATAGACCGCCGCGACTCCGGAGATCGTCCCTGACTTGTGGTTCAGGATGGCGTCGGCGATATGGGGGGCGACGCCAAGTCGGGCGAGTCCGGTGGTTGCCGTCCGGCGAAGATCGTGGAATGTCCATCCGGACATTTCGTTCTTTTCGTGGTCCGTAGAGTTAATTGGGGCATCGTCCGTCACACCATACAAGGCGGCCTTAATCGTCTCATTGAGAACTTTCTTGGCTTTGGAGAAGCCGGATACAGGCGTCCGGCCCGTGGTGGTGAAGACGAACTCTCCGGTTGGAGGGAATTCCTTCAGTATGTCGATGGCGGTCTGAACGAGGGGAATGACGTGAGCATTTTTGTTCTTGGCTCGCCCTTGCGGCAACGACCAGGTTTTTTTCTCGAGGTCCAGTTCGTCCCACCGCATACCGGCAACCTCATTGCGCCGCTGAGCCGTGAGGATAAGAAGCTTGACCAGCGGTCCCCAAGGCCACCCGACGGTATCGGAAGCCTTCCAAACGCTTGCCAGCTCGTCATCGTTGAGGACGCGATCCCGACTGTGTTCGCGACCTGGAGGCTTCAACCCGAAACACGGCGATGTCCCGATGTAACCTCGCTCGCAGCACCAGTTGAAGAACTTCTTGAGATAGGCAAGGACGCGGTTCGCCATGATGGGAGCACGGGACGAAATACCGTCCATGAGGGCGACGACATCGCTCCTAGTGATATCCTCCAGCCGCTTGTTCCCCCATTTGGGAAGAATGTCTCGTTTGAAAACGCGTTCGGTCTCCCGCCAACTCTTCTGTTTTGGCTTAGCGTACTTTTCGACATATTCCAACGTGACGTCCTTGAAGGTCGTCCAGGGGACCTGCTTGGCGAGGGCGCGGCCGGCTGCCGGGTCCTTGTCATGGCTTACATCCTCAAGGACGCGCAGGGCATCCTTTCGCGCCATTTCCGGCGTCCAGGGTGAGCCGTGGGTTCCGATGGTGTAGCGCCGCTTTGGCGCATTCCGTCCTCTACCCTTGGGGCGGTATTCGACGAAGTAGCTTTTGTGGCCGCTCGGCGTAACCAACAGACCGAATCCCTTGATCTCAATGTCGTAGACGTACAGGCGTCCGGTCTCAATCAATGCCGCATCTACCACCCGCTTCGTGATCTTCGCCCTCATGATCCAGTCTCCTGTCGGGTAGCCACGGGGTAGCCACCAAAACAGCAACGAGGTGCTACGTCCGGAAACGCTACCACATAAAATAATTTAAAAACAATATATTAATGAATTGTCAGGCAACGTATGGCAAGTAGAGGAAACAAAGGGCACGTAACTCTTAATCAGCGGGTCCAAGGTTCGAGTCCTTGTGCGCCCACCAATTAAAACAACGGCTTAGCGGACATCTCCGCTAAGCCGTTTTTCGTTGCCCGCCCTTCTGGTCCATCACTGGTCCATCAAATCCGCGATCGGCACGGTCGACGAACACAATCCTTTCCAGGCCTTTCCTGCTGAGCAGGGGGCGGAAAGGCCGTCGTCGCCGTGCGCGTTGGCCGCTACCGCGATCTCCGCATCTAGATTCGGTGGTGGAGGGTCAGGTGCCCATACGCTTTTGGTTCGCCGGCGTTGGACCAGGATCAGTGCTTCGTCGGGTCGGGTTCGACCAAATTGGGCCGTGAGCGAAATGGCGGCTTTGGTCGCGGAAAGGGAAAAAGCTGGCGCTGCCGCGAGGAGAGCGCTTCGGTAGCTGCTGTCCTCTAAATCTTTGGCGCGATCCGCCTCTTGAGAGCCTTGGGCCCTTGTTGGCAGTATAGGGCTGGCCTGGAATGGACAGATGTTTCCTCCTAACACTCTTCGTTAGGTCACAAACGGTGGGCATTGCGCCCGCACGAGGAGAACCGGCGCATGAGCGATCAAGGTTTTTCTTTGGCCACCACGACCGAAGCCCTCTTGGCGCTTTCCGTTCGTGATGCCATCGGCGAGAGCAAGAAGGCGGAGTGCTGGAGCTACGGCCAGGTCTTTTTCGGGAGAGCCAAGGCCGCTGAGGCAGGGGATGACAACAAGTCCGCGATTGCGTGGCGGCTCCTTGGTCAGCTCAGTCAGATCAAGGTGGAGGAGGGCAATCCTAATGAGCCATTCCGCCCCATGTTCGAGAATGCCACTGGCCGCTCGGTTCTGCCCTGTGATCTCGACGAGGTGACCGCCCGCGCGGTCCTTGAACTCGCGAGGGCAACGGAAGATGCGGAACTTCGCGCAAAGCTATTCGATATTTGCTGGGATCGCCTACGCGATGTCGAGGCGGCGAGGATGGCTGTGCGCAGCTATATCGAGGCCGCTGATCGCCTGTTCGATCCAGACCACTGGGTTCAGTACGTCCAGCGGATTGAACGCGCGCTTCGCCTGGCACGGCAAATCAGGGATGAGGATCTGCAAAAGACCATTCTTGATGCCATCGAGGGGCGCGTTATCGCATTGGAAGGGCGAGACCCTTTGTATATGACTTCCCGCCTGATGGAGCTTTTGCACGAGTTCAAGCACGCCGACCCCGCCGTGATGTGCAAAATTGCCGCTCAGGCGGCCAAGGTAGCAGAAGGGCAGAAGGACTTTGATCGCGCGAGAGCGCACCTCGAAAATGTCCAGCGGTGGGCACGGCGCGGCGGCGATAAGGACGCCGAGCGAAATGCCCGGGTTGCGATTGCGGCGTCCTACGTCAGTCAGGCCGATCTGCATTCTGGACCCGGCGGCGAACTCGCAGCAGCCCACTTCCTCGAAAGCGCTCACGAAGCTTACCGGGCCATCCCCGGTATGCGTGACAAGGCGGAGGAGGTTTACGGGCAGTTGCGTCAACAGCAGATTCGCGCACGAGACGCCATGCAGGAAATCACGTCAGAAGGCATCGATCTTTCGCCCGTCATCAAGGCCGCCCGTGAGCGCGTATCAGGAAAGCCCTTCAGGGAGGCGCTCCTAGCCTTCGCGACGGTGACTCACCCGACGGACTTTGACCAGGAAACAGAGAATACGCGCAAGATCATCGAGAGGTTTCCGCTCCAGAGCCTTTTGGGTGGCGCCCTGATTGACGGTGACGGGCGCATCGTTGCGCACAGGACGCCAGGACTCATCGCGGACGAAAAGCAGCAAGAGCAACACCTGTGGGAACGTTTGGTCGAGCAGGTGACGATGGGCTACCAGATAAACGTCGAAGCCGAAATCATTCCCGGCATGAACCAGTTGGCGTTCGAGCATTCTGTATCGATCGGCGACATGCGTGATCTCGT
>DOEZ01000676.1 GCA_003532715.1 Planctomycetaceae bacterium | reverse complement strand
CTATTACTATTCGCGAACCAACGCGCGTCTGGACATGGTTGCACGCCTCTTTGGTGCAGACCGCCATCCCATCCTTCGGGTAGAAGAAGAGGACCACCGCAAAAGAGTATCCAGACCTCCCCCGCCGTGACTTTAGCCGGAAATCACGTTACAATAGAAAGCGACTTGGGCCCAAGCCAGTTCCGAGCGGACAGACATGTTCTTCTTCCGCCAGACTAAGGTGGACATAAAAGACGTTTCGCGAACCCGTGCATATTCCCCAAGTGCCAGGTTGTCTCCGACGCTGGCAGGTGCGTGCGGCCGAAGGCAAGCAGCTTACACGAATGGATCAGACGATGGAGAAGACCCGCGATCCGGAACGGATGCAGTGCATGGAGGTTTGGGGGGGCAACGTGCGCGTGGAAAGGCATTTTCAGATGCCCGGGCTGGACGTGTGGGTTTCCAGCCAACCCGAGGGGCATGCGGCCGCGGGCGGCGACGTGTACTATCTTTCCTCCTGCGCCTCGGGACGCATCACTCGCATCTTGCTCGCCGACGTCAGCGGCCACGGTGAACTCGTGGCCAGAACCGCGGCGGGCCTGCGCGACTTGATGCGGCAGAACATCAACGTCATCAGTCAGCGGCGTTTCGTGGCGGCGATGAACCGACAGTTCTCCACCACAAGCGGCGATGGCGACTTTGCGACGGCCNNCCGGTCACCCCGATCCACTTATCTTCCGAGCCGCGTCGCGGCAGTGGACCACACTGGGCCTGTCGGATGTTCCCATCCATTCGGCCGACAACGTAACGGATTTGCCCTTCGGTATTGCCGATCAAACCGGCTACCAACAGTTGGGTATCCGTCTCAATAAGGGTGACATGGTGCTGTGTTATACCGATGCCTTTACCGATGCTCTGGGGACCGACGGAAAATCGCTGGGCGTGGACGGCATGTTGCAGACGGTCGCCTCGATTCCGTACACGGACGCGCAGGCGTTCATTGCGTCGGTCGTTGAGGCAATCGGGACATTGCACCCCGGCAATCTGTCGCAAGACGACGCGACCATTGTGCTCTTTCGCGCCAATGGAACGCGGACCTCGATCCGCGACAACCTGTTGGCGCTGTTTCGCTTGTTGGGCAGCGTCTCTGACGCTTCACGAATCGCGACGCGGTAATCGAGGAAGTAGTCCTTGCCGGCAGGATCTGGCGAACCGGACGACGAATCGCAGGTCCCAACCTCAATGATCATACGCCGTCGGGGGAGGGTGAACTTGTGCGTTGGCCGTCGGGTGGCGTGGGCATAATCGCGCATTTGCCGCTCTCGCACCGTCTGCCAAGCAATCTCCCCAAACGGATGCGATTGCGTGCGAAGATGCCGTACATCCGGTCGAGAACCCAGCGGACGACCGGCCATCGCGTCGGCGCGACAAGCCAACCCAATCCCACCGCCTGATAAGCTTGCCGGATGGCTTCGACGCGCCGCACGACTTGCCCATCGGGTAGTATGCCGTGCAAGACACCCGTGACCTCTTCTCGGGTCAGGCCATACTGCGCCGGATCAAAGCCGGGATCCGCGATATCTTCCAGGCTCAGGCGATCTTCACGGTCGCGGCGACGGAGCCACTCGACTTCCCGGCGGCAGAAAGGGCACTCGCCATCGTATAACAAAGTAAATCGCCGTTCAGCCATTGATTCGTTCCTACTGGGTACGCTACCGGACCGTCAATTCCGCGACCGTGTGCTGGAACTTCCGTCGCGCTTCGCGAATGACGCATTCCACGTTCTGCGGCGCGTCAAGCATAACAAAATATGGCCCCAACAGTTCGCGGAGTGCATCGAGGGTCATGTAGGACTCGCCGCCTTTGCGGAAACCACCGAGCCAGTTTTCCTTCTTCGTGAAGTCTTGGCGGCCAAGATCAAATCGTAACCCGTTGCCGCTGGGGCGCGGTTCGTCCAATTCTGGTTCACCCCGATCGCCATAGAACGCGATTGCCGAAGCGCTGACGAGCGCCCCCGGCGGCTAACGGTTGTTCAACTCGATCAGGATATCGAGGGCTTCCTGCGGGCTGGCCGTCCACTCCAACATCAATGTCTTTTTGCCCCAGAGCATCCGCAGGTAGTTGTGGATTTGCCCTTCGACGAGCAGTCGGAATCCCAACGGCCACCACACGTAAGAACCTCAATGATTACGAGCGGCCGCTTCAAATACCTGGCCCAGCCGACCGCTTGCTGAAGAGCGAGGTTCCATCGCGGCCTCCGGGCGGCTGTCATCCAGTAGACGACGAACTCACCCTCCGCCTTCGGTGGGCGGTCCTTCAACAAGCTGAGACGGAGCAATGGGATTGCTCCGATTTCGCCGCCGGGTTTCGTGGGCGTCCTGTCAGCCATTGAGCCTCCAACCCGCCTGAATGAAACGTGAAACCATACTGCATGGTCCCAACCATGGCAATCCTGGGCATGGATCTCCTCATTTGCCCGCCTTCGGGTTTCCCTTGATCCAGGAAACCTCCAACTTGAACGGCCCGGCCTTCTTGTCGGCGAGAAGAAAGCCCACGGCCTGGACAGTGCTGGGGTTGAGTGGTTTCCCCTTTTTAACCACCCTGCCGAAGGAAGTCGCCTTAAGGTCCGTGAACGGGATCGTCACCTCCGTCCACTTGGCCTTCTCGGTCTTGAAGTTGGCCCGGTACGAAAAGGCCATTTGGTACGTGGGTATATAAACATTGAGGTAGTAGTCTCGGCCGTCGCCACGGACCTTGAAGACCAGCCCATCGTACTTGGATAGGTCCAGCTTCGCAGCCTTGGAACGAACGGACGCAAAGCCCCCGTTGTTCTCCAACGACAGCGTGCCGTAGAACTCAAGTTTTTTATCCGTGATGCGGACCTTCCCGTCCGAAACGCCGCCCATGACGCCGTCGTTGACGGTTTGCCATGCCTTGGCGGCATCCGGCTTGCTGAAATCGAACAACATGGTCTGGTTGTCCTCGGATCGCGCCACGGCGGCCATCAGCATGAGAAACAGGGCGGCTGTGAATTGCAGAGGCTTTGTTGTCAGCATGGCAGGGCTCCCTCGGGGTGGGATAATGGACGAGTCGAGACAATTATACGTGAACGCTGGGCGAAAGACAGGGCAAGCAGATCTTCCTGTTCGAATGGGGCAAGGGACATGAGGCGGCTTATTGCTTGCATCGGCGGCCTGTCCGATCCAAACCTTGCCCCAAGCGTATTCGGCGGTATCGATATTCTCATCCTTGCCCAACTGTCCACGCGGGAAATCACCTCGCCCTGTATGGGGGGAATCTAATCTATTGGGCCACGGATGGCACGGTATGGAGACGGAGGCAATCCGAGAGAAGGATGCCCCAAACAACGCCCATTCTTTTGCTTTCGAGTCTCCTCTATCTAAAATGATCCTGCCAGTAGTCCGAGTACCTTTCGCAGGGCAGCATCGGTCAAATGGGTCGCACAAAACGCCTGATTGTCTCGTGAATCCAGGTGACTTTCCCATGAAAATCTAATCTTAAGCGTTTAACGCCTCAAGCGTTTTACCCTCCCCTTTTTTTTAGGAGTGCGGAATATGAAGGTTTTTTCTTACAAGTTGGTGCTGGTGCTGGCCGTCGCGAGCCTGATGTCGCTTGCGAGTTGCTTTGCAGCAGAGGAATGCAAGGACAAGGACATCT
>DOEZ01000064.1 GCA_003532715.1 Planctomycetaceae bacterium | reverse complement strand
CCTTCGGCATGGGCATCGATAAGGCCGATATCCGTTACGTCTACCACTACAACCTGCCGAAAGCGTTGGAGAACTACGTGCAGGAGATCGGCCGCGCCGGACGCGACGGAAAGCCGTCAGTCTGCGAACTGCTGGCATGCTCCGACGACCGGGTAACGCTCGAAAACTTCACCTACGGCGATACGCCGACGCCCGAGGCCGTCGCCGGTATGATTGCCGACGTCCTCGGCCGCGGCGACGTGTTCGACATTTCGGAGAGCGAGCTTTCGACAACGCACGACGTCCGCCCCCTCGTCGTCAAGACGCTGATGACCTACCTGGAATTGGAGAACGTCCTCCAATCGACCAGCCCTTTCTACTCGGAATACAAGTTTCAGCCCAAGCGGCCATCGCAAGAGATCCTCGCGCGATTCGACGCCGATCGAGCCGCCTTTCTGCGAGCCGTCTTCGGACACGCCGTCAAAGGCCGCACCTGGTTCTCGCTCGACGCCGAGAAGGTGTCTCGCGCGATCGGCCAACCACGAGAGCGAATCGTCGCCGCCATCGGATACCTTGAGGAAAAGGGTGACCTGATCGTTCAGGCAACGGGCGTCCGCCAGGGCTACCGCGTCAAACAGCGGCCCGACAACCTGCCCGAGCTATGCCGTCGGATGAGCGAGCGGTTTCTCCAACGCGAGGAGCACGACATTGCCCGAACGCGCCGTGTGCTCGAATACGCCGAGGCCGAGGGTTGCCGAACTCGTTATTTGATGGACTATTTCGGTGAGAAACGCGACGATTGCGGACACTGCGGGCATTGCGAGGGACAGCCGCGAGTGGCCATTCCGCCCGCGCGATGCGAATCGCTGACCAACGGCGCGATAACGCAAGTGCGGGCGTTGGCCTCCGAACGGCACAAGGCGATTTGTTTGCCGCGTCAGGCCGCGCGATTTCTCTGCGGTCTTGCCTCGCCGGCCACAACCCGGTCCAAGCTGCGCTCGCATCGGATGTTCGGCAAGTTCGCTTCTTCGCCGTTTCACGATGTGTTGACGCTCGTCGAAAGCGAGTGGCGAGCGTCCTAACCCGGGTAATTCATCAACTCGCAGGGTGGGCCGCTGCAAACCTCCGTTCCGGTGGGGCCTCGGTCGCTCGATTCGCGGTGGTTATGGCGCCGTGTGCAAATCGACGGCAGGCGGTTTGCATCGCCCCGCCAACAGTTTCCGCGACCTCATCTACATGAATGAGCCGGGATAGCGGCGATACCACATCGACGAGCTACCCGGGTCTGGCAATGCCCGGGCGAAAACACCCGACGCCGCGCGGCGAACGTCTTGCCAGCGGCATCTTCGCGCCGGCTGCTCGTGTTGGGGGAACCGGGTTGTCGGTAAGGGCTCGCTCGGGCCAACTTCGCTCGGCGCGGCACGCGGCGTTTTCCGGCGGCGGCAACTCGCCTCGACGGATGTGGACGCCGCGCGGGGCGTCGATGCCGATGCGAACCGCATTGCCTTGCAGTCGCACGATCGTAATCGTCACATCCTGACCAATGTGAATCTGCTCATCCATCTTTCGCGTCAACACCAACACGTCATCCTCCTTGCACTCTCTGGCGAATAATTCAGTTCGATCTAACCTCGCTAACGGCTTTGCGACGCCGATGATTCCCAAGAGATGCACGCCTCGTGCCAAACCACTGACCAAAAAGTCGCTTCCTGCAGAACGTGTTGCCACGAAAGCGGTTGCGTCGATTCATGCATTCGCCCGGATTCAGGGCCGCCGCGAGTAGTGTACAAATTTACAATGACTTTGGCAAGCGCCTTTTTGCCGTTCGAGCCGGAATTGAAAAACGGCCGGGATTTCGCCGAAAAACACGGATTCATTGCCCAATAAATGGTGTATGTATTTACACCGTCTAGCCGGGATTGCTCAAGATCCTCCCCTTTCAACGCAGTGGGCGAAACACAAGCCCGAAACGCAAGAGAGGGTGGATCGTTTCAGGACCCTCGCTTGCGTTTCGGGCTAGTATGGGCTCGTGAATAATCCGGGCTGGGTGGGATTTGCGGCCGGCCGACGGTACCGAAGTGACTGGATCGGGGGCCGCCGGCCGACACTAGCAGTTTATTACAATTTGCTATGCGAAAAATTCGCACTCGGTCCATAGGCAGGCTGTAAGCTATGTTTTTCCAAACGACGCTTCACGAACGATCTCGACCCCGAGACGCTCCCCGCGGGCGTCTTCGTTTCTTGTTGGAACACCCTGCTCCGGGTTGGTGCATGACTGGCAAGAACAGGGGCAGGCCGTTCGTTCTGCATTTACGCATTGACCCCAAACACGAGCGAACCAGCAAGGCATGACTCGACGACTCACACGCGTGTTGGTTGTGGATGACTCGGCGGTCGTTCGCGAAATAATCAGCGATGCCGTCGCGCAGAATCCCGACATGGAAGTCGTCGGAACGGCGTCGGACGGCAACGAAGCGCTTCGCGTGTTTCGAGCAACTTCTCCCGACGTGGTTACGCTCGACATTCAGATGCCGGTGATGGACGGCCTCGNNATGTTGGCCATCCGTCCCGTCCCGATCATCATGGTCAGCGCGTTGACGCAAATTGGCGCCGAGATCACGCTCGAGGCGCTCGACCGCGGCGCGATCGAGTATCTGGCCAAACCCGAAAAGGGGTCGGAAACCGAAGCCGTGCTTCGGCGCGACTTGATTCGAAAGATCCGTTTCGTCTCGGGCATCGACATCCGGCGCATTCTTCGGATCCGCCGAGAACACGCGGTGCGGATGGCGCCGTTCCGAAAGCGGCCCTACATCCCCAAACCGATCGATTCGGCCTCCCCGTCGGAATTCGCCGACAAGTGCATCGTGATCGGGATTTCGACCGGTGGGCCGCCCGCCTTGGCGACCCTTTTCGGGTCGCTCGCGCCTCCGTTGCCGCTGATCGTCATCGTTCAGCACATGCCGCCCCATTTCACCAAGCCGCTCGCCTCCCGGCTCGATTCGCTCGGTAAAATCTCGGTCAAGGAGGCCGAGCCGGGCGATGTGCCGCGGCCGAATTGCGCCCTGATCGCGCCGGGCGGAAAACACCTGCGGCTGCGACGGGTCGAAGGCGAAACCCGCGTGCTCATTCGCGACGGCGAGCCGGTCAACAACCATAAACCCTCGATCGACGTCACGATGAAGAGCGTCGCCGAGCACTTCCCCGGCCGGTGCCTCGGCGTCATCATGACGGGAATGGGCTCCGACGGCGCCGAGGGCTGCGCGGCCATTCGCGAAGCGGGCGGATACGTGCTCGGCCAGGACGAAGCAAGCAGCGACATCTACGGCATGAACCGGGTCGCCCATGAACGGGGCAACGTCGATCAGCAATTTTCGCTCGGCGAGGGTGCGCGAGTCATTACCCGCCAGACCCAACTCCTCTGGCTCCCGTGTCCCGTGGGAATCCATCGCTACGCACCGCGAGCCGCGCCATCGGGATGCCGCCAGAATACCGCTCAAGGCTGGGTCGGCTTCTGCCGATTGTGGCGGTTCATGGCGCTAATTTCCGGCCAAACGGCACTTGAAATGCCTATCTTTGCTGGTATTCTGTTTGGATCGGTGTTAATCTGAAGATCGGGGTTTCGGTGCGGCCCGACGCCGTAGGCGGACCCCGGTGCGTCCAGACGCACCCTACGGGGTTTTTGCGGCCCGACGCGCCACGTGGCCCTTCGTGCGACCAGACGCCGCGCACGGGCCTCGATCCTTTTCACACGGCCGATCATGTCCAAACAACGAGCCGACAGCTTTGTCAATCTCGTCCGGGCGAGCCGGCTGGTCGACCACGACCAACTGGACCGCACGCTGGCCGAGTTGCAACGCGAAGCGGGCGGCATGCCGGTCAACAATGCCGGTCAGATCGCCGTCCGGCTCGTCGACCAGGGCCTCTTGACCCAGTGGCAGAGCGACCGGCTTCGCGAAGGCCGGCACAAGGGGTTCTTTCTCGGCAAGTATAAGCTGCTCGACCATCTCGGCACGGGCGGCATGAGCAGCGTCTATCTGGCCGAGCACCTGTTGATGCAGCGCCGCGTGGCCATCAAGATTCTGCCCAAGAACCGCGTCGACGACACGTCGTACTTGCAGCGATTCCATCGCGAGGCGCGCGCCGCCTCGCAAATGGACGACCCGAACGTCGTCCGCGCCTACGACGTCGATTACGAGGGCAACGTCCACTACCTGGTCATGGAGTACGTCGAGGGGAGCGACCTGTATGCCATGGTCAAACGCGGTGGGCCGTTGGACTACGCCGTCGCCGCCGACTACGTTCGCCAGGCCGCCCGCGGGCTTGCCCACGCGCATCGCCTGGGGCTGATCCACCGCGACGTCAAGCCGGCCAACCTGCTGGTCGACCGCCAAAACGTCGTCAAGGTGCTCGACTTGGGCCTGGCCAAGTTCTCGGACGAGGACAAGGCCTCGTTGACCGTCGCCTACGACGAAAACGTCCTCGGAACGGCCGATTATCTCGCGCCCGAACAGGCGCTCGATTCGCACGGGGTCGACGCTCGGGCCGACATCTACAGCCTCGGCTGCACGCTGTACTACCTGCTGACCGGCGAACCGCCGTTTCCCGAGGGGACGTTGCCGCAGCGGATCATGTGCCACCAGAAGCAGCCGGCGCCCGACATCCGGCTCAAACGACCCGACGCGCCGATCGATTTGTTGAAGATTTGCGCCCGGATGATGGCCAAGAAGCCCGAGCAGCGGTTTCAGAAGATGAGCGACGTGGCCAAGATTCTGACGAAATGGCGCGTCGTGCATGGCCACGAACCGCCGGGCGATCCGGCGGCCGATTCGTCGTCGAAACGCCTGGGCCCGGCCGCTCGGCAGGCCCAAGCAATGATCGCGCGCGCCGGCGGGACGCCCAGCCCCGGCTCGGCCGCGCCGGGCCGCCNNGTCGCAGGCACCGCGCGACACGGTCGCCCAACAAGGCCAATCGACATTCAAGGGACCGGGCAGCCGCGCGGGCCGGCCGTATTCGGGCAGCAGCAGCGCCAGCGCGAGCGGCCGAACCCGGGTTCGGCTCGAAACCAAGGCGCCGGCCGAGGCGGCCCGACTCTAGGAACTCCGCGACCCGATGGAACTGTCGCTCGAATCGACCGTGCTTCCGCCCACCATGGCCGAAAGCGATTCGCCGCTGATCGCCCAACTGCGTCAACAACAGGCCGACCGAAAACAGAATCGGCTCGCAAACATCCCCGGCTGGGCCTGGGCACTGATCGGCGCCGCCGGNNTCCTCCTGTTGGTCGCCGTCTTCTCGATCGGTTGAAGACGGGGGTTTGACCGCGAAACACACGGCGGTAACCGCGAATGGTTCAGGCCAAACGCGGACATCTCGGCCGGCCCTGGGTTGACTTGCTTGGCCGATTCAGTATTCTCGGGGTTCTTGGCGGCTGGCTTCGGCGGCCAGGAATGGGCTTCCATCACGCCTTCGACCCCCGATCCACCCATGCCAACCACAGTCCTTCATCCGATCGACATTGCTCTCATTCTTATCTATCTTGTTGTTGTGGTTGCTTTGGGGCTGTGGTTCAGCCGTGGGATCAAGTCGAGCAAGGACTTCTTCCTCGCCGGCAAGACGCTCCCCTGGTGGGCCGTCGGCATGTCGCTGGTCGTCTCCGACATCGGGGCGAAGGACATGATCGGGCTGGCCGGCGATGGTTATCGCTATGGCTTGGTCATGATGAATTTCGACTTCATCGGGTGCATCTTCCCGCTGCTGGTCGCCGCGTTCCTCTTCATGCCCTTTCTCTGGATGGCCGGCGTGTACACGATTCCCGAGTATCTCGGCCGGCGATACAACCAGTACGTACGCACGGTGTTCTCGTTGTGTTGGACGGGA
>DOEZ01000308.1 GCA_003532715.1 Planctomycetaceae bacterium | reverse complement strand
GACCGTGTCGATTTGCACGAAATCGCGCGGATCGGCGACAACGGCCGAGTCCAGGGCAATCCGCGTCGGCGAGACCGACAGCAACATGCGCGATTCGAGCGGTTCTTGCACCAGACGCCGATGCGACAGGCGTCTTTCGATGCGAGGGGAAGGCTCGCTCTTGCCGAACCAGGACCAAAAGGAGCGACGGCGTTTCGATGTCGAACTTGGCATGATCTCTTCTCTTTGTGCGTTCCGAATCTCTGTTCTCGCAACGTCGTGCGACGATGCGGCCTTTCTCCGCAAGAAATCCGTCCCTCTCCGTGCCGCACGCGCATCGTGCCCGCGCCCTGTCGATTGCCCGCTGATTGCCTCTGATGTGGAAGTGTGGTTTGTCCTAATGCCACCCCAGTTGGGGGCCAAGGTGGCGTATCTGGTGTATTCTCATTTTAACCCCGTTGATGGTCGCTGGGTTCCGGCACCATCCAAATGGTCGGCTGGCCTTCGTCCATGGCGAAGGGGCCTCGCATTGCCGCGAGTCGGGCTCCGGCGACCAGTGTAACGTCGAAAATCTCATCCACCCCCGACGAAAACGCGAACTGGCCGACGAGTTGACCGGTCCTCCAGTTCACGATTCCGACGCCGCACTGGAGCCTTTCGCGATTCTCCGCGATCGGCACGCCGCCGAACGTCGAGGTCTCGCGTATCTTCGATAAACCGACGAAGGCCAGTTCCCCGACCATGGCTAGCCCGCGAACATAGCCGGGAAATCGCGCCACCGTGTCGACGCGACCGTCGACCGGGTCGACGTGAACCAACGCGCCGCGGCCCGAATCGAGCAGCCAAACATGCCCCTGGTGAATGCACGGGGAGTGCGGCATCGCGAACCCGGTCGCTACCGTCCGATTCGTTTCGACGTCGATCAAGCATCCGGTTTGGGCCTTATTGGGCCGCCATCCTTGCGGAGAGTCCGACTCGGCCATAGCGGTTACGTATTTCGGTATTCCATCGGCCATTGCCAGTCCGTTGAGGTGACAGCGATCCTCGGGCGCCAACGCGGTGACAAAACGTGGTTGCCACCGTGGGACGAAACTGTAGTCGGCCGAAAGCGTGCAAAGGCACGAAAAAAGCGTGTTGACGATCCACAACTGGCCGTCGCCAAAGGCCATCTCGTGTGCCTGTATCTCACCCGTCAATCGCGCTGAGCGCGTCAGCCAACACGCCTCGTGCGTTCCCGCCGGCTCGATTCGGGGGGCGACGTCGCGCACGTTCCGGAGAAACCACACCTTGTCCTTGGCCGCCACGGCCATCGTTTCGCCGGCATCGTCGATGGCGACGCCCATCGGCCGGTCGAAATTGTGAAAGGACAGAACCAGTCGCCGCCGACACGAGCCGATTAGGACGAGCTTGCCCGCCTGATAGGTCGAAATCAGCAGCGTTGCTTTCAGACTGTCGAGCAACTCGGCCAGATCGCTCGAGTGCTCGTATCTCACCTCCCGCTGGCCGTCCTTGCGCGGTGCAACCGTGGCGGCGGCGGAACTATTCATTACGCGGTTCCTCGAAGTCATGTCGGAATTGAGCTAAGGCGATGACGCAGCGAGAGAATCAGGCCGCGACCGGTTGGGTCGAGATCTCGACCCCGACGCAACCCCTTGTTCCTATTCACCCATGATGACCTGATCCTCTCTTTCGCACAACAAAAAAAAGTAGAAGCCCCCCTTATTGGGTGGGGAGTTGACGCCGAAGCTGCCCTTCTCGCCGGAACGACTGTCAGAACGCTCTTCTTCGTTCGCGATAATCGGGACATCCGTGGTGAATAATCGGCACCGCGCAACGCGCGAGGCCGGGAGCCTCCGATCAACCTTTCGCCCGGAACGTGTCATCCTTTTTCGAAACGTAGAAGTGATTTCACCGGAATCCGCCTCCCGAGGTCCGCAGACTGCTTTTTGGGGTTCTCCTCTGCAACGTGCGTGCCGAATAGAGTAGGATTGGAGGTGTCCTCGGACGGAATCGCGGGCGGAACCGGGTTTTGCGGATCACGGGCCTCCGTGCATCGTGCGATGCGAGAGGTCCATCACCCTTCACGAAGTCTGCGTGGCATGATACCGGAGAATCTCGGACCATATCGGCTGGGCCGTCGCCTCGGTCGCGGAGGCATGGGCGCGGTCTACGAGGGGTCCAACGAAGAGACCGGTGAGCGGGCAGCCGTCAAGGTGCTTAGCGGGCACTTTAGCCACGAGGAGGATTTCCGTCAGCGTTTCGCCTCGGAAATCGAGACTCTTCGCCGGCTGCGTCATCCGAATATCGTGCGGCTTTTCGGGTTTGGTCAGCAAGACGACCAGCTCTTCTACGCCATGGAACTGGTCGACGGAATCAGCCTGGAGGAAGAACTGCGGCAGGGACGGCGATTCGGCTGGGAAGAAGTGCTCCAAGTCGCGAGGCAGACGTGCGACGCACTGCGCCACGCGCACGACCGAGGCGTGATCCATCGCGACATCAAGCCGGCCAATCTGTTGCTCGCCGAGGATGAGACGGTGAAACTCTCCGATTTCGGCATCGCCAAGATGTTCGGCCACACCGGACAGACGGCCGTCGGGAGCGTGATCGGCACGGTCGAATACATGGCGCCGGAGCAAGCTGACGCGCGCCCGGTCGACGCCCGGAGCGATCTCTACAGCCTTGGCGGCGTGCTGTATGCGTTGCTCGCCGGGCGAGCGCCTCTGGTGGCCGACTCGCTTCCCGAGATGTTGCGCAAGCAACGGCACGAGCCGCCCGAGCGACTCGACCGCCTTGTCGTTGGAGTGCCCCCCGCATTCGTCAAGTTGATTCATCAACTACTGGAAAAGGACCCCAACCGGCGGATTCCGAACGCGCGTTCACTGGCCCGGCAACTCGACGCGCTCGCGTCGGACTTGGCCGACAGGCGATCCGCCGATGGACGG
>DOEZ01000761.1 GCA_003532715.1 Planctomycetaceae bacterium | reverse complement strand
GAGCCATCGATCTACACTCGCGACTGCTGCTCAAGCAGTGTGGCCTGACGTCCCCCCAATTGACTGCTCTGATCGGAATTCAGCGACTTCAGCCGGTGACGGTTGGCAAGTTGGCTCGCGAGATACACTTGGGTCAAGCCACGGTGACGGGAATTCTTGCCCGACTGGAGGCTCGTGCGTTGGTTGTTCGGACTCGAGGCAGCCGCGACCGACGGAGCATTCTTGTCGAACTGACCGAGTCCGGTGCGGACCTCCTTGGTCGAACGCCCTCGCCGCTGCAGGAGCGATTTCGACGTGAACTGTCCCGTTTGCACGAGTGGGAGCGCACCACGATTCTGGCGACCTTGCAGCGTATCGCGGCCATGATGGACGCCGAACGGATCGAAGCGGCGCCAGTCCTTGCGTCGGGAATCGAGTGCGTCGATCAAGAGGAAGAAAACCTATCGCGGTATTTGGAGGAAGTCATGCCCAGCCACGCAAGTCCGCTGGTCGAAGGGCTGTCGAGCAACGCGTCCGAGCAGGACCTGTTGCGGGGCGATAAGCCAATGAATGTGGAACCCGCCAGCGAAGGAGATTTTTGAATCCTCGAAAGGAGGCGACACAATGTCCGAAACACAACGCACGCGAATCATGATGATCTCGACTCATGGATACGTTTCGGCGTTTCCAGAGTTCGGGAAGCCTGATACCGGCGGTCAGGTTGTCTACGTTCTCGAACTGTCGAAGTGTCTTGCCCGAATGGGCTATGACGTCGATATTCTCACTCGCCAGTTCGAAAATCAGCGTTTGCGCGAGCACGTTGCTCCGCACGTTCGGATCTTGCGATTTCCCTGTGGTGGCGATGAGTTCATTCCCAAGGAGACACTATGCGAGAACATCCCCGAATGGGTCGAGAATGTGCGGGAGTACGTCGAACGCAACAGCCTGGAGTATGCGCTGATCGATAGCCACTACTGGGACGCGGGTCTGGCCGGTCAGGCCCTGGCGAACTACCTGGGCGTCCCCCACATCCACACTCCGCATTCGATCGGCGCGTGGAAACGCGACAACATGGACGGCGATCCGGCGGAACTGGAGCGCCGTTACAACTTCCGCCGGCGCATCCGCGAGGAGAAGGTCGTCTACGACGAGTGCGACGTGCTGGTGGCGACAACGCCTCCGCAGCGCGACATCCTGACCGACGGCGAGTATGACGTTCCTCGCGACAAAATTCGCGTCATTCCACCCGGCTATGACGACATGCGGTTCTTCCCCGTTTCGCGAGCGTCGCGACAGACAATCAAACGCGATCTTGGACTCGAGGGTCGCATCGTCCTGGCGCTGGGCCGCATGGCAAAGAACAAAGGGTACGATCTGCTTCTGCGGGCAATGCCGACCGTATTTGGGCGCATCGACGACGCGCGGCTGTTGTTGGCCGTCGGGTCGACGGAACCGTCGGAGAGTGAAAAACGGCAGGTCGACGAACTGAAACGTTTGGCGGCGGAATTGGAAATCGAAGACCGAGTGCTCTTCCGCGACTACATTCCCGACGAGGAATTGGCCGACTACTACCGGGCGGCCGACGTATTCGCCTTGAGCAGTCGGTACGAGCCGTTCGGAATGACGGCGGTCGAGGCGATGGCTTGCGGCACGCCCGCGGTGATCACAACCGAAGGAGGGCTGTGGGAGCAGGTCACTTGGGGGCAGGATGCCGTGTACGCGAACCCTTTCGATCCCGATGCCTTCGGACATGCGATTACGGCCGTTCTCGCGCATCATCGGATTTTCGATCAACTGGCCAAATACGGAACCCGAAAGGCTCGCGCTCGCTTCACGTGGACCGGCATCGCGCAGCAACTGCTATATTCGCTTGGCGGAGTGGAACTGTCCGGACAGAAAACCCATGATCGTCGCGAGGCATGGGAGGAGAAGCCATGGAAAGCACCCGCCTCCTTGTGAGCGATCTGGACGGGACGCTGCTGGGCGACGACGAATCACTGTCGCAATTCGCCGAGTGGTTTGAGTCTCGGCGACCGCGGTGGCGGCTGGTGTACAGTTCCGGGCGTCTGTTTCCCTCGGTCATCGAGGCCGTTCGAAGCACGTCTTTGCCGCCGCCCGACGCCGTGATCGGCGGTGTCGGAACCGAGATTCGCGATTATCCCGACGGAGCGTCCCTGGGAAACGGTTGGCCGTCGGACGCAGTGTCATGGGACGTATCGACGCTCGAACGAGAGCTCGCCGCGTTTCCCGAATTGGAGCGGCAACCCGAGGAATTCCAATCGCCGTTCAAACGGAGCTACTACGCTTTCGATCTTTTGCCGGCGCGACTCGAACAAATCGAGCGGCATCTCGGCGCGGCCGGCCAGCGGGTCAACCTGATCTACAGTTCCTCGCGAGACCTCGACGTCTTGCCCGAGGGCGTCAATAAGGGAACGGCCGCCGCTCGGCTTGCTCGCGAGTGGCAAATACAGCCCTGGCAGGTGTTCGTTGCCGGTGACACGGGCAACGACGCCGCCATGTTCGCTCAGGGGTTTCGCGGGATCGTCGTCGGAAACGCGCGAGAAGAACTCCGGCGGATCCAGGCCCCCACGATCTACAAGG
>DOEZ01000662.1 GCA_003532715.1 Planctomycetaceae bacterium | reverse complement strand
GGTGCTCGCGCGATCGGGACCAGCGGCGGGGGGCGCGACGCTTGGGTCGTGGGCGGTGTTGCTTTCAGGTGCATGCGCGTTGGGGGGCGCGTTGGCGGCGGCGATTCTGCCCGCTTGGAGGGCCACTCGCGTGAGTCCACTCGAAGCCATGACACCTCGAAATTCGCTTCGGAATCCTCGGCATTGCTGGATCGCGGCCGGGGTCGGCATCGCGCTCGTTTGCGTTAATCCGCTGTTGGTCTTCGTCGTGCCGATGGCAGACGAGACGCGGTATGGAGTGTACGCGGCCGTGGGGTGCGCGAGCATGGCGATCGGGTTCATGCTTCTGGCACCGGCGGCCATCCTTGTGACCGAGCGATTCCTGGGGCCGCTTGTCGCCGCCCTCTTGCGTCTCGATCGACGCTTGCTGGCCCAGCAACTCAGCGGGAACCTTTGGAGGACCTTGGGGACGACCGTTGCCCTCACGCTCGGGCTGGGGCTGTTCGTGGCCATTCAGACGTGGGGCTATTCGATGCTCGAACCGTTCGTGCCGGGCAATTGGTCGCCTGACGCGCTGGTCTGCATCACCGAAGGGGGGTTGCCGAACGAGGCGGTCGCCGACGTAGCGCGACTCAAAGGGATTCGACCGTCACGCTGCCTGCCGGTCGCGGTCGAACAGCCAAAGCTGGCCGAGGACATCACGGGCAGCCGCGAGAGGCAGTCGGTCGCGCGACAGGACACGGTTGTCATGATGGGCGTCGAGCCCGAGGCGGCTTTGGCCGGCCGCGATCCGGTGCTGAATCTCCGGTTTGTCGAAGGGAATCGCGACGGGGCCATCGAGGCGATGCGAACGCGGCGGGGCTGCATCGTTCCCGATCATTTCGCGCGAACCGCCGGACTGGGAATCGGGGACTCTTTTTGCGTATTGCCGCCGGAATCGCCCGACAAGCCGGTCGAGTATACCGTGGCCGGAGTCGTGGCATTGCCGGGTTGGCACTGGATGTCGAAGTTTTCGGGCGTTCGCCGGCGCGACGCACGCGCGGCGGCGACGATCTTCGCGTCACGCAACGACGTGCGGCGCGACTTCGGGCTCGAGAAAACGAACTTCATCTGGTTCGATCTTGACGCAGGGGCGGACCTGGACACGGTCGGCGAGGCGATCGTGCCGATCGCCGAACGCTTTCCGGGCGAAAAACAACCCGTCAACCAGCAAGGCAAATGGGATTTCGCCGCGAGGATGTACGGACGGATGGTCCGAATCACGACCCCCGAGATGACGACCGACCGAATCGACTCGCGCGCCGATTCGATGATCTGGAGCATGTGCCATTTGCCGCTGATTACGTTGCTGGTAACGTCGCTCGGCGTGGTCAATGCCGTGTTGGCCTCGGTGCGTGCGCGCCGATGGGAAATGGGCGTGCTCCGCGCGGTGGGGGTCACGCGGTTTGCCCTGGTTCGCATGGTCCTGGCCGAGTCGCTATTGATCGGGCTCGTGGCGTGCGTGCTGAGCCTCGGCTTCGGTCTGACGGCCGGCTGGTGCGGAATGGGCATCTCGGAGTACGTCAGCTTCTTCGGCGGCTTGGCGCCCTCGCTTGTCGTGCCGTGGAAATCGCTTGTCATCGGCGTCGGCGCGACGGTGTCGCTGTGTCTGCTGGCCGGCTTGTGGCCGGCCGTCTCGACCGGCCTGGCCGAACCACTGCGGCTTCTTCAAGCGGGCCGATCGGCCATGTAGCGCCCCGGATGGACATGCCGTGACTCGCCGGCTGCCACTGTTGCGGCAACCGCGTCTTTGCCTATCCTCTTCAATTCCCGTAATCGCTCTTCTTCGTCAGTCATCTTACATGCGGACGCGGCGCCCTGTCGCGCGTCTTAACCGCTGGCTAACGTACCAACGCATCGCTAACAAATTGCGCATCGGCAATTCACTTGACGCACAACAAGCGCTAATCTCGATCGCTAGACTTAATGGTCGAGAGTCGGATAGCGGACTTGGTCGGCAATGTGCCAGTGCGTTATGCCCGAGTTCACGAGCGATCCGGTCAATCCTGTCTAGGAGGGTGTGAGGCCATGAAGGCAATTTGGAACGAGCGAGTGGGTACGGATCGTCGGGTAAGAGTGCCGGCAACGCGGTCGGCGGCGCGCTGCGCGGAAGCCACCTCGATCGCGACAATTCGGCGGCAATCGGCGACCAGGGCGGGTTTCTCGCTCGTCGAGATGCTCGTGGTTATTTCGATCATCGGGATCCTGGTGGCCATGCTGATGCCGGCCCTTCATCTGGCGCGAGCCGCAAGCCGGAAGGCGTCCTGTCAGAACAACCTCCGCCAGATCTACCTCGGACTTGCGAGCAACGCCGATCGGCATCGGGCGTTTTGCTCGGGTGCCTTCGACTGGCGGCTCGACGGTTGCGTAATGGAGAAGGGTTGGGTCGCCGACCTGCTCAGCGCCGGGGTGCCGGTGGGCAGCCTGCTTTGCCCGTCGAACGAGGCGCGGATCGCGTCGACGTATAACGACCTCTTGATGATGAGTCCCAGTTCGACAAGCGGCGTCGACTTGGCTGGAAGCAAGGGGCGACTGGCCCCCGACGGCGCGCTGATCGTGAATGCGTGCCGGAAGATCATCGACAACAACCTCTCGCCCGGAAGCCAACCCCGCACGGAACTCGTGACGCTCGAAATCCTGAAGGAACACTACAACACGAACTACACGGCAAGTTGGTACTTGGTCCGATCGGCCGTGTTGCTCGACGAAAGCGGCAATCTTCGGCCGTCCACGTCGGGCGAACCGTCGCTCGCCCGGCTCGGCTCGACGCACGGTCCGCTGACGCAGACGCTCGTCGACTCGTCGAGGAGAGGAGCGACCTTCATTCCACTGATGGGGTGCGGCGCTGCGTCGGGCGCCCTCGCCTCGACGGTCGGCGACGTGCCGGCGGGGACGCCCGCGACGCTCTCCTTCACGCGAGGGCCCGTCGAGAATCCTTCGATGGAACCTCCCGCCTTTTCCACGGGAACGTCCCAATCGGGTCCGACGGGCTGGTGGGCGGGGTGGGAAAAGACCTTGCAGGACTATCGCGGCTTCGCTCCGGTTCACCGAGGAAGCTGCAATATACTGTTCGCCGACGGGAGCGCGCGAGCCGTCCTTGACCAGAACGACGACGGACTGTTGAACAACGGGTTCGAGCCAACCGAGTCGAACGGTTTCGCCGACGACACGATCGAACTACCGCCCGAGGAGTTCACCAGCGCGTGGTCGCTGCGGGGGCGATAGGAATGCTTGTCTTTCAATGGAACCCAGATTCTCACGGGAGGTGTGAATGGACTAAACGATCGCGAGAGGCCGGAAGCGAAACCATCTTTGGACGTATCAAGAGCTAAACCTACACAACCGTCTCGATTTCAATGGAGAAAAAATGATGAAACGACGTGGTTTTACCCTGGTGGAAATGTTGGTGGTCATTGCGATCATCGGTATCCTTATTGCGTTGCTCCTGCCGGCCTTGACCGCCGCGCGCGAAGCGGCGCGGGGCGTCGAGTGCAAAAGCAATCTTCGGCAGTTTGGTCAAGGACTCGAAATGTTCGCCAATCGCGACCCCGAGGCCCGTCTCTGCA
>DOEZ01000166.1 GCA_003532715.1 Planctomycetaceae bacterium | reverse complement strand
GTGCCTGGGTGGCGATTGGTCACGGCTTGAAAAAGGCAATCGGCGCTGCCGCATGAACCGTGTGGTATACTTCCCGCAGGTCGTGGAAAGGAGTCATGCTATAGGGTGAGTTCTTGGAACGGACACCGAAGGGGCATCCGGCGGTTCGCGGACCCAAAGCCAGGTTCTCTGGCGCAACGGGAGCCCTCGTGCTTTGCGCGACCTTCCTGGTCGGTGGTCACCCTTCTATCCTGCGTGCGCAGCAAACTTCGCCCCGGCCGCGCATCCGACAGTCAGCCTTTTTGCCGGTTCACGATTCGGGGCTAACCACCGGCATCGCTTGGGACTCGTCTGGCAGGCCGTTTGGCAGCCTTCTCAACCAGGCCGTAGCCGATCTCGCAATGGGCGAACGACTCGAGCGGGAGCAGAGGGAAGCCTGCGTTGACCATTACTATCGGGCCGCCATTCAGGCATGGAATGCCTCGGAGGGCGCGACGTGCCCCGCGGCCGAGAACCCCGAGTTTCTCGCGGCTTGTGGTATCTACCAAGAAAGCCTCGCGCGTTTGATCCCCGCCGCAACCCGATTCGGGCGTCTCGACCCGCGCGCCCGCATGACAATTCACAACCTTGGTAGGCGCGGGGCCGTTCCAATCAACTATTACGGCTTCGCCTGGAGGCCATGTGACTTCTGCCGCGTGGTTCCGGCGAGCGACTTTCAAGGCCGAGACCTCCAACACCATTATCGAGCGATCGGATTGGGGACATCCTTGGTCGCCATACGTTCTACACGCTTCGACGAGCCGTTCTTTCGGACCACGCAGCCCTTTGCCGTGACGGCCGTACTTCGTCCGTCTCGGAGAGCATACCAGTGGCAGAGTGGCTCCCATGTTGAGATCGATCCTTCCGAACCCGACGCAGTCCTGGAGTTCTATAACCCCTATCTTTTCAACTCGCTTCGATTGGGCCCGGCCGTCGTGCGATTAGAGCGGGACCTGTCGGCGCCATTGGTGTATGGCGCGCAAGAGACACCGAGAAACTACCTTCAGGGATTCCTCGATCCGGGTGAAACCGATGTTCAGCCCAGACTCTTCATGATGGAGCCTTATCAGCGCGGCAAGATTCCCGTGGTCTTCATACACGGCCTCCTCTCCGACCCCATCACTTGGCTGGATGCCGTGAATGAGCTTCGGGCTAATAACGATCTCTACCAGCGGTATCAGTTCTGGTACTACCGCTACCCAACCGGCGGTGGAGTGCTGGAATCGGCCGCGAAGCTGCGAGAACAACTGCTCTTGGCCAGGGAGAGTTCTGATCCCACGGGCCAGGACGCTGCAATGACCCGCATGGTATTGATCGGACACAGCATGGGTGGCTTGGTTGCCCGGCTTCAGGTCGCCTACTCCCATGACATCCTCTGGCGACATGCGGCGAGGCAACCGATCGAAGCCGTTCTGGCAACACCGGAGATACGCGAGCGGCTGGAGCGGGATTTCTTCTTCGATCCCTCGCCACTGGTAAGCCGTGTTGTCTTCATCGGCACGCCACACCGGGGTGCCACGATGGCGCGTCGTCTGGTGGGCCGGTTCGCATCGAGTCTCGTCCGTTCCGAAGAACCCCCGTATCGGCAGCTCATGGATCAGAACCGGGACATCTTCTATGAGTATCTTCACGAAGCCCCGCCGACGAGCATCGATTTGCTGGAGCCTTCGAATCCCTTGCTTGAGGCCCTGGCGCGGATGCCCGTCGGGCGTCACGTGAGATTACACTCCATTGTCGGCACTGGTGGAACAATGCTCAGCGGCGAGCCCGGTGACGGAGTCGTCCCCCTTTCCAGTTCGCGACTGGGTGGCGTTTGCAGCGAGTTGCTTGTCTCGGCGAATCACGGGGAATTGCACCACGATCCGGCTGCTATCGCTGAACTCCGGAGAATCCTACGAGAGCACGCCCAGTAGACGCCGCCCCGCGCACGGCGATCGACTACCCTACTGTTCCTTCTGCCTCTCCACAATCGGCACGACTGCCCGAACCAGCGTCCCGTTGCCCGGCTGGCTCTCGATGATCAGCCGACCGCCAAGTAGTCGTACCCTTTGGCGAATGCTCTCCAGGCCGAAACACCCCGTCCCAATCGCCTCGGTGTCGAATCCGATTCCATCGTCCTGGACTTCTAGCCGAACGTTCTGTCCCTCTTGAATCAGGCTGACGGTTACCTTCTTGCTCCTGCTGTGCTTGCAGGCATTGGTCAACGCTTCCTGCGCCATGCGGTAGAGAGCGTTCTCTAGAATCGGCGGCAATCGGTCGAATTCAACGCTGGTGTGGCATTCGATCCTCGGGCCGCCATGTTGCCGTTGCTCATAGGCCAGGCTCGTGATCGCCGTTTCGATTCCCCGCTCGTCGATGACCGGATGACGCACCTCGCTAATGAGACGCCGTGACTCGGCATGGGCCTGGCGAACAAGCTGCACGGCCGTTTCATAGGCTTTTCGTGCATCGTTCGGCGAGTTCTCTTTGAGCGAGTCATACACCTGTAGTTGCATTCCCGCAGCCGCAAGATACTGGGCCAGTCCGTCGTGAATGTCGTACGCGATAACCTGCCGTTCGTGGTCGCTGGCCTGTAGCATATTCCAAAGCGATTGCCGCTCTCTCTCCAACGCTTCTCGAGCTAGGTGACGTTCGGTAACGTCGTGAAAGAAACTGATCCAACAGGGACATTCGTTGTAGCGAATCGAACTGGAGACAACATCGGCATAGACTCTACTGCCGTCCTTTCGCAAGAACGGCAGATCGTCGATCCGTGCGACGCTTCCTTCTTTGACTGCGTCAAGATATTCCAAGACCGTCGGCAACACCCCAGGTGGATGAAGCATCTCAGTCGAGATGAAAGGGACGCTCTCGTCGGTGTAGCCCAGGAGTTGGCAGAAGGCGGAATTGGCCCGAATTGGATTTGCCGTCTTGTTATCCACGATAACGATGCCCTCCACCGCCTGATCGTAGATGGCCTGAAGCTCGTCGTGGCTTTGTCGGATGGCCTCCTCGGCCTGTTTTCGTATCGTGATGTCTCTATTTGTGCCCAGCATACGAACCGCTGTGCCCGAAGCGTCGTGCTGGACTAGCCCATTGGCCTTGATCCAATGCACGGACTTGTTCGGCCAGACCACACGGAACTCGGTGTCGAACTCCTTCGCCCCATGCAAGGCCATCTGGGTCTCGGCTTCTACTCTGGGCCAGTCTTCCGGATGAACCCCCGCCTGCCAAGCTTCGTAGGCTCCGCCGAAGTCATTGGGCGTGATGCCGTAGAGGCGGAACATGGACTCGTCCCAAACCAGCTTGTTGTTCGGGATGTCCAGATCCCAAATGCCGACGTTGGCCGCCATGGTTGCCAGCGAGAGCCGCTCGGTCAATCGGCAGAGCGCCTCGTCGGCCTGCTTGCGTTCGGTAATATCACGGAGGATCGCCACGAAGCCCTTCGGCTTGCCCGCCATGTCGTTCATTGCCGCAGCCGACACTTCGCCAACGAAGCGTGTCCCATCCTTCCTTACCAGGTTGTACTCGACATTTCTCGTGACCCCTTCCTCCAGCGTCTTCTGGAGGTTGGCCCGGAAATTCTCATGGTCCTCCGGAGCGAAGAAGTCCAGCGGATTCTTGGTCAGTATGTCGTCGGCGTTGTCCGTCCCGTACATCCGAAGCGTCTGACGGGAGGCGTACGTGATATGGCCCGTCAGGTCGCCTCTGACTACCGCATCCGGCAATGTTTCGACCAAGGTTCTGAAATTCCCTTCGCTCTCACGCAATGCGTCGTTCGCCGCCCTCAACTCGGCGGTGCGATTCTTGACTTGTTCTTCAAGCTCGCCGTGAGCCTTCTTCAGCGCCTCCTCGGCTTGTTTTCGTGCGGTGATGTCGCGACAAAGCCCCATCAACGACGTGACTCGCCCTTGTCTGTCCCGAAGGGGAATAGTGCGAACATTCAACCACACCTCTCGGTCGCCAAAGCGATACAAATCCTCCCTGTCCCCGATTTCGCCCGTCTCAAAGGCTGTTTGAATACGCTCCAAGTGGATCTTGGCCTTCTCGGATGGAAAGAGATCCTGCTGCGTCTTGCCCACAAGCGATTCTGGACTTGCGCCGAAATACGCTCCGGCGACACGGTTGGCGTAAAGCAGTTTTCCAGTCTCGTCCAGGATGTAGATGACATCAGGCGTGGAATCCGCCAACTGACGGTAGCGTTCTTCACTCTGGCGCAACGCCTCTTCGGCCAATCTTCGTTCCGTAATATCTTCGCCGATCCCGAAAACAACTTCCCGATCCGGCACCGGAATGACGACCCAGCTAACCCATCGGTACGAACCGCCCTTGCATTGTTTGCGGTCCACGAAGTTGATTGCCGCCTCGCCCGCCTTCAGTCGCTCGAATGCTTCGATGGCTGCTGCATGATCGTCGGGATGGATGAACTCCATCAAGTGGCGAGACAGCAACCACTCCTCGGACCAACCAAGCATTCTCTCAAAGGCGGCATTCACCTTTTTGTAGTAGCCGTCAAATCCGGCCGTGGCAACGAGAACCGGAAGATTGTCGTTGATTTGCTGCTGGTCGGCAATGTGCTGCCGAAGCTGCGCCAGCTCCTCGATGAGTTGCTGCTTGGTCCTATCCTGGTCTTTCATGGCAGAATACCCCCGATTTCCCTAGTGACCGTGCCGCCAATCATTGTAGACCGGGGATGCACCACACTCAATGACAATTCTCGCAGTGCCAGAGGCTCACCTCCCGCCGACTTCCTCATCGCCTTACGGTTCTTCCCGCCTGCCCACGATCGGCACCACTGCCCGAACGAGAGTCCCCGAGCCCGGCTTGCTCTCGATCGTCAGCCGACCCCCGAGCAATCTGGTGCGTTGGCGAATACTCTCCAGGCCGAAATGATCCTTGCCGAGCGATTTGGTGTCGAACCCGATCCCCCAGTCCTGGACTTCCAGCCGAATGTTCTGCCCCTCCTGGACCATGGTGACTTTCACCTTCTCGCTCATGCTATGCTTGCAGGCGTTGGACAGTGCTTCCTGCACCATGCGGTATAGGGCGTTCTCCAGGATCGGCGGCAATCGGTCGAACTCCACGCTGCTATGACATTCGATCGTCGGGCCTCCCCGTTGCTGTTGCCCATGCGCCAGATTCAAGATCGCCGTCTCAATCCCACTCTCGTCGATGACAGGATGACGCACCTCGCTGATGAGCCGTCGTGACTCGGTGTGGGCGCGACGAACCAGTTCCACCGCCGTCTCGTAGGTCTTCCGGGCTTCCTCTCGCGACTTGTCTTTCAGAGTATCATACACCTGGAACTGCATCCCCGCCGCCGCAAGGTACTGGGCCAGGCCGTCGTGAATGTCATAGGCGATGGTCTGTCGCTCGTGGTCGCTCGCCTGAAGCATTTTCCAAAGTGACTGTCGTTCCCGTTCCAAAGCGTTTTGGATCTGCAATCTCTCGGTGATGTCACGGAAGATGCCCATCGAACAGGGCCGTCCATCGTAAGTCAAAAACTTGCCGATGGCCTCTGCATGGAATACACTCCCGTCCTTGCGAACAAACGGGATGTTCCCGGGAGTAGTATGATTGGCTTCCTCTGTTACCGAGTGAATATGTTTCATGATTTCTGAAATCACCTCGGCGGGGTGAATATCTTGGAGCGTCAAAGATAGCAACTCGGCTTCCGAGTAGCCGAGCATCCGGCAGATTGCCGTATTTGCTCGTAAGAACTGTTGTGTCTCGATGTCCGTGACCAGCAAACCATCAACCATTGCGTCGTAGATGACTCCAAGCTCGTCGTGGCTCTGTTGAAGTTGTCTGTTCGCTTCCAGCAGTTGGGTGGTGCGCTCCTCGACTTTTCTTTCAAGCTCGTGGTGAGCTTTCCTCAAGGCCTCTTCGGCTCGCTTTCGTTCCGTGATATCCAATACCTGGGCGATGAGATAGCTGGGTTCTCCCTCCACATCGCAGATCAGAGTGGAGTTCACCTCGCCCCAAACGACGCGACCGCTCTTGTGAAGATAACGCTTTTCGAAACGCTGGATGCGAACCAATGATTCCGCTGCTTGGCGGATTACCGTAGTGCTTGATTCACGGTGCTCGGGGTGAGTGACGGACACGACCGTCTGGCCGATGAGTTCCGCGTCGGAGTACCCGAGGAAGTCGCGGAAAGCTCGGTTCACATGAACGAAATGGCCGTTCGGCGTCACCACCACGGTCCCAACAGACGATTCCTGGAAAAGACTCCGAAATACCTCTGACTCGGCGACCTGTTGTCGAAGTTTCGCCAATTCCTCGGCGAATTGCCGCTTCGTTCGATCCTGGTCAGTCATGGCGGGAACTCCCGTGGTGCCCTACGATCCACGCGCGGATGCCGATCTCTACGCGTACTGGAAGGCTGATGAACCATACTGGCAAGCGTAGCCTAGGCAGTATGGTATTCTACGCCTGGATTCCGTGACCGCAAGTGTCCCTTGTGAGGTATTGCGGCTTGGGGAGTGGCAAGACATCTGGTTCGAGTTCCGCCTCGGAACGCATTACAATCGATTCTACAGCGTCGAGAGAGCCGTTTTGGGGTGTGTTGGGAGCGTTTCCGTTGACAGGCTATTGCCGGAAGCGGAGAATGAGGGCGACCAACTTGCCGTCCATTTTGGCCCCTTTCCGCTGTTTCGAAAGCGGATTCGTTATGACGATCTGCTTGAAGTCAAGAAGGGAAGAACCACGCTCCTGGATGGTTGGGGCATTCATCGGAATCCGTGGAGCGGCTGGATCTAAAATGTCTGGGGATACGACTGCGTTGTCCTTCGTTTGAAGAGAGGCACGCTCCGAATCGGCACCGACGACGCTGACGGCTTGGGCGGATTCCTGAAAGACCAACGTCAGGGCACACCCGCAGGGCCATGAATGCGACCATTATCTCCCGTGTTTCAGGAGATCTGTTTTGCACGTCAACGCGGCATTGCCCAATATACCGCAATCGCCCTGCTCCGAGAGTGAAGAATCAAGAGTCCGCGAAGCGACGGCGTCGAGGTTAGAAATCTACTTCGGCGGCGTGGCGATACCGCTGACGGTACGCGTGAGGCGAAATCCCCATTCGTCGGCGAAATTGCTTCGAGAAGTAGCTCTGGTCGTAGAAGCCGGTATCCAACGCGATCTTCGCGATGCTCGCGTCGGTCGAGACGAGAAGTTGACACGCCGCATGAACTCTCACCCGCAAGAGAAACTGATTTGGCGTCGCATGAAGGACTCTCCGAAAGTTCCGCACAAGCTGGCTCACCGACAGACCTTGCATGTCGGCAAGCTCGCTTAGCGAGAGACTTTCTCCGTAGTGCGTGAGAATGTGGGCGATGACCTCCTGCATCTCGTGGTACGGCCGTAGAACGGCGCCCGCCTTCTCGAAATCGTGCATGGCGCCGGCGATTCCGATGACTCGACCGTTCTTGCCGAACAGCGGGATCTTGCTCGAGAGAAACCATCTCAGCACG
>DOEZ01000616.1 GCA_003532715.1 Planctomycetaceae bacterium | reverse complement strand
AAAATAGCGAGGCTTTCCGGGCTGGTGGCCGCGATCGCTCATCGTTTGAGGCGGAACACGGCGTCGGGCAGTCGTCGGAACATCGCCGCGCACTACGACCTGGGCGACGAGTTTTTCTCGCTGTTTCTCGACGAAACAATGGCTTATTCGTGCGCGATCTTTCCCCGGCCCGACAGCACGCTTCGCGAGGCCTCCGTGGCCAAGTTCGATCGGATTTGCCGCAAGCTCCGCCTGATGCCGGCGGATCATCTGCTGGAAATAGGCTCGGGTTGGGGCGGATTTGCTCTCCACGCCGCCCGCGAATACGGCTGCCGCATCACCACGACCACGATTTCGCGGAAACAATACGCCTACACACGACGGCTGGTTGAGGCCGCTGGACTGTCAAACCGCGTTACCGTGCTCGATCTGGACTACCGCGACGTGAGGGGCTCGTTCGACAAAC
Organism: Planctomycetaceae bacterium; assembly: GCA_003532715.1. GTDB lineage: Bacteria > Planctomycetota > Planctomycetia > Pirellulales > Thermoguttaceae > UBA11386. The sequence goes on along the minus strand of DOEZ01000616.1, from coordinate 6,898 downwards.
TCGTGTCGATCGAAATGATCGAGGCGGTGGGGCATGAGTACTTCGACACGTTCTTTCGCGTCTGTTCCGAGCGGCTGACACCCAATGGAATGATGCTCTTGCAGGCAATCGTGATTCCCGACGAGCGATTCGAACGATACCGGCGGTCCGTCGATTTCATTCAACGGTACATCTTTCCCGGCGGTTGTCTGCCTTCGCTGGAAGCGATTCGCCAATCGATTCGTCGTGCGACCGATTTCGAACTCTCACACGTCGAGGACATTACGGTTCACTATGCCGACACCTTGTCGTTCTGGCGGCGACAATTTCAGACGAACCTCGCGCAAGTGCGAGCTTTGGGCTTTTCCGACGAGTTCATACGGACGTGGGAGTTCTACTTCTGTTATTGCGAGGGAGGGTTTCGCGAGCGAGCCATCCGCGACGTGCAGATTCTGCTGAGCAAACCGGATTGCCATAACGCCGGGGCTTGCGGGGGCGACGTCATCGCAGCCAACGACCGGCCAGGAATCCGAGACCGCTGACCGAAGCGGCCAAGACGGTTCCCCAGACCATGTCGACAACGGTTACGAGCAGTGGCCAGTTCTTCACCGTCGCCAGGTTCGTCAAGTCGTAAGTCGCGTACGTCACCAGTCCGAAGAACCCGCCAAGCACGATCGCCTTTTGCAGGGATTCGACCTGCACGGACGGCAAGACTGCGAAAACCAGAATACCCACAACAAAAAGCAAATAGAAAACGATCGCAGCCCACCAATTCGGCTGGTCGCTGAGCAGGAACCCCAATTGGCGACGATAGAATCCCCGTGCCACGAAGCCGAGCCAGATCATGTCGATCGCCAAGAAGGCAACAAGCGTCGCCCCGTAGAGCTTAAGGTAATACACAATCGTCCTCCTTTTTCAGGCTTGCAGTGACGCTTTTCCGTGGTTCACTTGGCTTCCCAAAGAACGTTTTGAAAGGAGATAATGCGAAACGAACCACTCGGTTCCGCCGCGATACGCGAAGAGTTCCGAACACGCCATGAAGAACATGCGCCAACGCTGGATCAGCCGTCGTGCGGACTCCGGCGAAGAATCGCGGGCGAACAATCTCAAAAGTTCCGACACATTGCGGTCGCAATTGGCCAACCACGCCTCGAGGGTCCGTGAGTAGTGCATGCCCGACACGCGCCAATGCTCCCGCAAGACGAGATCGCGCTGAAAATGCGGCAACAGATCATCCGAGGGCATGACGCCGCCGGTGAAGAAGTGCCGGCCCATCCAGTTCGCTCGTCCCTCGGTTTCGAACGGATAGGCGAATCGGGCATGGCAGAAGATATGCACCATGAGCATTCCGTCGGGCTTGAGCCACGTGGCTATCCTTCGAAGCAATTCTTCGTGGTTGCGCGCGTGTTCGAACATTTCGACGGACAAAACCCGGTCGAATCGGCGCTCCGTGTCGAAATCGGCCACATTCGCGGTGACGACCTCGACGCCGGCAAGACCTCGCTCTCGTCGGCGCTGTTCGATGAATTCGCGCTGGGTTCGTGAATTGGAAACGGCCTGAATTCGGCACCCCGGATAATGCTCCGCGATCCAGAGACAAAGCGATCCCCAACCGCATCCCAATTCGAGGATGTTCATCCCATCCTCGATCCCGGCTCGCCGGCAAAACAGAGCCAACATTTCGTCCTCGGCTTGCGGCAAGGTTGTGTCCGCATGGGGCCAAAAGCAACAACTGTATTTCAGCCGCGGTCCGAGGACGGTTTGGAAGAACTCGCTGGGAACCTCATAGTGCTGCTGATTAGCCGAGTTGGTGGCAACAGCGACAGCGCTGCGTCGCGACTCCGCCACGAATTGCCGAAACGGCTCGCCCGGTTGATCGCGTTCACGTCGGAGCTGTTCCCGCAGCCGGGCGGACAGCAACCGCTTCATGCCGAAGCGGATCAGCCAGTCGGGCAAGAAGGCCCGCTCGGCCAGGTCAATTCCGTCGATCATGGCTTTCGCCTCTCTTCTTCGGAAACCAAGGAAAGAACGCGTGGGTCGTTTGTTGATACTCGCGGTAGTCGTCGCCCCGGCTCGCCAAAGCCTGCGCTTCGGTCGGCGGAATGCCCGTCACATTCAGTAAAAAATGCAGCATGACCGCCGGCGCGGCAAGCGTGAACCACCAATAGGGACCGCCGACGGACAACGCCGCATACGACCACCAGTGCAGCCATTCAAAGAAGTAGTTCGGATGACGTGAATAGCGCCACCAGCCCTCGCGGCATGTTCTTCCCCGGTTCTTGGGCTGCCGCTTGAATCGGGCGAGCTGCCGGTCCGCGAGGATCGTGTTGCCGACGCTCACGCACCAGATCAACACACCGGTGACATCCCAGAACGTCGCGCGGGCGGCGGGATGCCAGGCGACGATCAGGACGGGAATGGAGAAGAACAGGGCAGCGACCGCTTGAGTCTGGAAAAACAAGAAAAGCCTCTGTTGCGAAGCCGGCCCCCATTTCTCGCGCAGCGTCCGGTAGCGCCCTTCCTCAGGCTTGCCGACAACACGGTCCATCATGAGGTAGATGGTCAGCCGCGCCGACCAGATGCCGATCAGCACGCCAACCAGAATGCGGCGAGGCAAATAGCCGCCAGACGTGGTTGCATAGAAAAGACCGAGAATGCCGATGCTCGCCGCCCATCCGGCATCCACGATCCCGGCGTTGCCGGTCCGTCGCTGGACAAGCCAAAGGAGGCTCATCATGGCGAAAACGACGACAATCCCAATCAGAATCTGCAAGGCCGGCGGCAGCACCATGGCGTTGGTTCTCCAATTTGCTCGGCTAGTTCCCCGGTCTATTCGCCCCAACGCTTACGACAGGCACGTCACAAGCAGTTGGATCATTTCGACTGATGGCGACCCAAGACGGATCAACATGGCCTCGGACTAACAACCTGCGGGTTCCGGGCGGCCTCCCGTTCCTCTTCGACATGACCGGTCAATGCGATTCCCGGCGTTACATGCCAGCATCGCGACGCGGCGGGGCATTCGTCCGCCAGCATCGAGTCGTTCCTTTCATGGAACGTGGGTGGCTCATACGTCCAGCCCCGGGCCAGCCGCCGCTCTTCCCGCCGGATCTTCCACAGAACATACGGCCCTCCCATTGCGGCGAAGAACCGCGAAGTCCATCCGAATTCACGATATATTTCGTTCAGAAGCCCCGCCATATGTGAACGCAGCCTTGGTTCGCCGCGATAGTACCGCCGCGCCGCGCCGGCGACGGCCGCCCAGGTCGTCGCCATCCCTTCGATTTCCCAAGTGAACCGTCTTCGAATTCGCACATCCGGGTGGTTCTTGTACTTCTTCCACCCGGCAAGGGTCGTGTGCAAGACTCGCAACAGGCTCGGGCCGTTGACGGCGAAATCGCGTTGAAACGCCCGAACGATGAAATCCGACTCCGTGCCCGGCGGAAGACGCGGGTGACGGTAGTTGAACCGACACTGGCCGTGGGTGTCGGCCGGCGGCACTTGGTCTTCGTCAACTAGGAGCCCGCGAGCGGAGAATTCCGCATACAACGGCGTGCCCGGCAACGGCATGTACAGCATGAACTGATGGAAGTCCGTATTGTGCCGAACAGCGTGATCGATTACCCGATCGATGTTGTCCGGTCCATGCTCCTCGAGTCCGATGATCGTGGACCCCAGGACGCGAATGCCGTGCGATTGGAGTCGGCGAACCAGGGCGAACGTGTCGATTCCATCGAGCTTCGCATAGTCACTGTCTTCGCCCTCGATGCCCATCCACACCCACGAAATGCCCAAGGCGACGAGTTGTTCGACGGTGTACGATTCCAGAACGCTCGCGGAGCTGAAGACGTAGAGTATCCAGGATTTGTCGTGCTGCCGCATCAACTCCAGCAGCCGCAGGGCGCGTCGGCGGTGAAGCAGGAAGTTCTCGTCCATGACAAAGAAAGATCGATTGTCGAGCGACTTCTCGATTCGGCACATGACATCGAACAGCTCGTCGCCTGTCCGATAGAAATCGAACCACTTTCCCTTGCCGCCAAACATGGCCGAAGTCGCGCAGAAATTGCAGCCCACCGGACAGCCGACCGACGGAATCAGGGTTGCCGCGACCCGGTGCCGCTTCTCTTTGGCCTGAATTCCCATGGCACGCGTGCCGATCCGCGTGGGTGTCACGGGGTGGCGGATAGGTTGGTCTGGATCCTCACCGAGATATCGACGAAACCACCGCACCCCTTCGCCTCGGACGATCCAGTCGGCGTCAATCCGCTGTTCAAGGTCGGCGATATTCGTGACATGACCGCCAACGACGATGGTTGCTTCCGGACGATGCTCCCGGATCAGCTCGCACATCCGCTTGACCTTGAGCACATTGGTCGTGATGCCGCTAATCCCCACGACATCGTACGGATGAGCCCTAATCTCGTCGACAAAACGCTCCTGCGTCGGAAAGTCGAGCAGCGTGCAGGGCGCGGCGATGTTCACCTGAATCAGCATCAACCCCCAAGAGCGGTGGAACATCCGCAACGAAAACGGCCCCTGGACCCGGGTGACCTGATTGTGATACAGCTCCATCGGGTTGAGAGCCCGACTGCCATATTCATCATCCCGGGCATAAGGACCAAACACGCTTGTCAGGAGCACTCTGGCCGTGCTACCCAAAGGATTGGGCATCGAGAAACGAGTGCCCAAAGAACGTGATTCCTTGGAAATGAGCGGAGTCTCCATGCCGATCACCCAACCTCAATAACGTTGAGACAGACACAATTCGCCGTCATTCGCCACGTAACGGTTTGGCGGGGGAGCTTTCCTTTTTTCTTTCAAAAGTCTCGATCAGTGTAGCTTGGGATTCAACCGACTTACGCCGTCTTCGTCTTCATGAATCACTCACTACGCGTATGCCCGATCTCCTGCCGAACCTTCTAAGGTTACTCGATCTGGGCCTCGGCCGCATCGGGCTCCGTGGGGAGTTCTGGTGCTTTCTTCTCGGCCTCCAACAGCTTCTTGACTTGATCTTTCAAGGCGGCGTTCTCCTGTTCCAACCTCTTGATCTTGGCCTCGGCGTCCTTGGCGGCATTCCCAGCCTCCTCGGCCTGAGCCTTGGCGGCATCAAGATTCTTCTGGAGTTGCGATGCATGCGTCTTGGCTTCCTCAACCTGACTCTTCGCGTCATCGAGGTCGCGTTGACGTTCCGACAACCTCCTCTCGGCCGCCGACAGTGTCTTGGCTTGCTCTTTCAGGTCGCGGTTTTCCAACTCCAGTGCCTCGACCTTGGATTCCATATTCTTCGCAGCCTGCTTGGCTTGCTCAATCCGATCCTTCGCCGCATCAAGGTCCTCCGCTAATTGCGCAACTATCTCCTCGGACTTCACCAGTCTCTCTTCCAGGTTCTGCAGTTCAATGACCTTCGTGTCATACTCGGACTGGCTTACACAGCCGGAGATCACGAGCATCCACAGACCGATGGTCACGCACATGACCACTCGCTTCGAATTCGTACGGATCATCGCTTTTCTCCCGTTAAACGGACAGAAACCGTCCCCGCACCGCCGACACTGGCAACGCATTGGGGTAGGCACGGCAACCGCTGTATTGTCGACAACAGCAGCTCTGCTGTCAACAACGCCTTCGCGGAGGGTGTGATAAGGGTTTGTGGCGGCTCAATTGATGTCAGCAATGTGATGGAACGGTCACTTTCGGCCGCGTGGCGTGACACTGATTCGCCGATCTCGCCTGACTCGCGACGCCTCGGCCCATCAACCTCGCCGACCCGCCATCAGCAGATCGATGGCCAATTCGGCTCGGCCCAGGTCTCCAGCATCTCGGCGATTGGATTGCCGCCGGGCGACCATGCTCGACCAGGCGGCGTGGCGGTTGAATATCGCCGTTGTCAGTTCATTCCCAACTTGCGCCGGGCCGTATTCTTCGGCCAGGGCCGCATCCAGAGCGGCTGTTGAGTATTCGGGTGGCGTCTCGATCCGCAATTCCTCGGGCGAGCGGAGGGCGAAAGCCCTCTGTTGCGCCCCAAGTTGCGTCCTCTGCTGCATTCCCATTCCACCCAGTCGCTGGACCGGCTGAATCGGTTGTCTTGTCGCGGGCATGCTGCCGACCTGCAACGGGCCGACGAAAAGAGCTGCATCGGCTTGGTCTGCTCCGAGTTCCGGGTTCGTCGCTTCGGGGGCCGGTGCCGCGGCGGGCGGCATCGGCAAGCTCCTGCCCCAGTTGGCCGCCAGGATTTTCGCATCCTCCGCATCGACCGTGCAGTTGCCGTTGAAATCGCCGGGCGTCCAGGCCGCGCCGTTGTAGCCCCAGTTGGCGGCCATGATCGCCGCGTCGATCGCATTGACCGCGCCGTCGTAATTGGCGTCGCCGGGAAGGACGTTAAACTTGAAGATGAAGTCGCCGCCGGCCGTCCCATTTCCGGATGGATAGTTGCTCGGGGGCGGCGTCGTGCTGGGCGGGTTCGTCCACTCGCCGTCCAGTCGGTTGCCGGCGGCGTCTTGGATCGGACTGCCGCCGTCGGCGTTGAGCCGGAGGATCAACCTGTCGGTGCCGATTGTCCCCACCAGAGTCCATGTTGCGGTGAAGCTGCCCGGATCGTACGCGAAGTCGTCGCAAATGTACTCGGCAACATTGACGCCATCGAGTTCAAGATCGCCTTGATCGACCACCACGTCTTCACTGAACACGACCTTGATCTGATCAACGTTCCCCCACAGCAACGCCGCCAGTTGTGCCTCGCTGCCCACCGGAATCGAATAACCCTCCACGTTCCGGGTGCTCATAGTGGCTAGGTAACTCGTGAAACTGCTGTCCCAAGTCGATCCACGCACCAAGACGTTCGTCACCGTGGGCGGTGCGTTTTCGATCACGGAGAAGCTGTCCCAGTCGTAGGTCTGCCACCAATAGCCGGGCCCGTTGT
>DOEZ01000650.1 GCA_003532715.1 Planctomycetaceae bacterium | reverse complement strand
ACGACCCATGATGGTTTTCACCGGCGGCGATCCGCTCAAACGGGCCGATCTGTTCGAGTTGATTGAACACGCGGTTGGTCGCGGTTTGGGCGTCGCGCTGACCCCCTCGGCCACGCCGCTGGCCACGCGCGAAGCTTTCGCCCGGGCACGCGCCGCCGGCGTCCGCCGCCTGGGCATCAGTCTCGACGGGGCCGACGCCAAGACGCACGACGCCTTTCGCGGCTGGGAAGGCTCGTTCGAGCGAACCCGGCAAATGCTCGCCGACGCTCGGCAATTGGAGATGGCCGTGCAGGTAAACACGACCGTCACCCGGCGGAACTTTGACCAACTCGACGCGATCGCCGAGTTACTGGCCGGCGAGTCGATCGCCATGTGGTCGGCGTTCTTCCTCGTTCCGGTGGGACGCGGCGTCGAAGAGGAGCGAATTCGTCCCGAAGAGTACGAACAGGTTTTCGAGAAACTCTGGTTTCACGCGCGACACAAGCCGTACAGCGTCAAGACGNNACCGAAGCGCCCCATTACCGGCGCTACGTGCTCCGCGCCGGGGGCGATCCGCTGGCCGGGCCGGGCGCGGCCGCCGCCACGCGCAGCGGCCACCGCGCCCCGTTGGGCGTGACCGACGGCAAGGGCGTCATGTTCGTCAACCACCGCGGCGAGATATTTCCGGCCGGCTTCCTGCCGCTTTGCTGCGGCCGGTTCCCCGAAGACTCGGTTGTCGACGTCTACCAGAACCACCCCACGTTCCGCGCCCTGCAAGACCCCGACCAACTCAAGGGCAACTGCGGAATCTGCGAATACCGCTACGTCTGCGGCGGCTCACGAGCCCGAGCCTATGCCGTCACCGGCGACCCGCTAGCCACCGAACCCGACTGCGTCTACGAACCGGGACAAGACCCGATGCCCGACGCGTGCTGAACCCCGCGCGGCGGCTGGACCGAAATCGCGCAAAAAAAGACTGTTTTCATTATCGAGCAGATTCGTTCAATAACATCTTTGTGCCTCCGTGTCTTTGTGAGAGGACAATTCTCTCACGGAGACACGAAGACACGGAGAAGAGGACACGGTCTTGTCATGGAGCCGGCTCTTTCGATCACACCATCACGACTCTGGGGCTCAGCGTGAACCGTAATCCCACGTCAGAGCGTGAAGACGGCTTGACACAGTGAGTGTTGTCCCCCGTGAGCGATTGAGGTTCTCACGGCCTCAAGCCGGCATAACGTCTCGCGACTCTACGCTCGCCGTCGGCCGAAAAGGAGGCTCATCGCGCCGAGCAACAACCAAACAACCGCCGACGACGGCTCGGGAACGCAATTGGTGGCGATGGCGATCGTGTCGAGATAGTACTTCGGGCTACCCGAGACGCCGCCCAATTCGGGAACGTGAAAGACAAATGTCTCCAGATACGGATTCGGCTCGATGCGGGCGAGCACGTTGGTGACGTACCAATCCGAGCCTTCCGACAATCGCTGGTGATGGACATCGACGATGGTAAGATCCCAAAATGCATCGATTTCGAGCCAGTCTCCAACCGAATCCTCGTCGACCGTGACACAAGTCGAAACCCACTCGATCCATAGCTCCTTGAAGGGGCTCTCGTTCAAGGTGTTGCCGAGCGTAATGTCGATCGAATCGACGTCGCGGTTCAGATTGGCCATCGAAACCACGGTCGTGCCCGATGGCGAAGTCGAGTGACTGCCGAACACAAGGTTGTTCACCTCCGGAGTGAAACTGCCGTAAAAGGCCTGATCGAAAGGCTTGAGCGCGGGATCGAGGTAGCCGGTGTACAGCGCGCCGTCGATCCCATCCTCCAGAGGCAAAAACGAATCGGTGTGCGTCACCAGATCGAGATAGATCTCGCGTTGGTTCCCTTGGCTGGTCATTCCCACCCACGACGACCCCAGATCGCCCGGGGTGTTGCGGAAGTTCACAAACGCGGCGTGTGCCGAGCCAATGCATCCCAGCGTCGTCGCCACGACCATCGTACCGATCCAAGCTCTCATGGCTTCATCCTTCATCAAAAGCGTTATCTATTGAGAATCGCCGCGCCGCCTTAAAAAAACCGAGTCGGAACGCCGCGACCTGTTGGACTCCACGAACGCAATGTCCTGAAACACGCGCCAATATACCAGCAAGCCCGGGGGTCGCCGAGCCCCGATTTTCGCCGCCCACGCGATTTTTTCACTGCGGTCTCGCCGATGATCGAACACCGACATGCGGACCTGTGGGGCGGTTCAGCCTCGGATCGCGCGGACCAGCGCACCTAGGCCCGAAATGATAATCACTACAACAAAGGCGATCAATTTGACGGGCACACGTACTCTCCCGGTCGAATTGGCCCAGCCACTCTTCCGCGGAGCCTCCCGCCGATTTCCAAACTTGTCTTCCTCGTAGTCGAAGTAGACGCCGCAGTGGGGGCAGTGCTGGCCGGCGCCGATATTGGCCGGAACCGTCTTGTTGCAATTGCTGCATACTCCCTCATCGCCCATCCATCGGCTTGAATGCCCTGGAAAATCAGGCATCGATGGCGGCGTGCTCGGCACGGGCATGGTGGGCCGCGACATCGTCGGCCGCGGAAAAGTGGGGGACGGAATACTTGGCGGCGAGGGGAACGTCGGCGACGAGGGCATCGTCGGCGACGAGGGCATGGTTGGCGGCGAGGGAATGGTTGGCGGCGAGGGCATGGTCGGCGGCGTTGAAACCGGTGGCCAGCCCGACGAACGACCGGGCATGTTGGGAGGCGAGGGGGTAGGGGGGAACGTCGTCGGACCCGATGACCCCGTCATGCCCGTGTCCAGCCCTGCGGCCGATGGCCCCGAATGGTCGCCCCCCGATCCGGCGCGCAATCGGGACGGTCGTGGACCGCCGGAGTTCATCTCTTCAATCGCTTTGCGATGTAGCTGTCGAGCGTGTTGTTGCACGACATAGAGTTGGTCCTCGGAGCTCAACTGCGTCAAGGGAACCGAGACTTCCTTCTCGTCCTTGAGCATGACGACCCGTGTGCCATCGAACCGCACAAATCGCGCCGTGATCTTTCGACCCCGCTGATCGGTCCACGTCCGCTCGGGGCCGGGCTCCCCGTCGTTTGAACCATCGAGCGACTCGCGACCGAGAGCGCCGGTAAATGAACTCGAAGCCGGGGCGGGGGGGATCAAGTCCTCCTGACCTTTGGCCTTGAGTTTCTCCCGGACGTACTCTTGATCGGCATCCGACAAGGTGTGGAACGGGACGTAGACGGGTTTCGACCCGGATAACACCACGACATTTCCATCGCGGATTCGCAGGAATTGACCCTTGACCGTATTGCCCTGTTGGTCGGTCCAGGTTCTACCAAGTGCCGTCGGCGCGACCAGCAGGCAAACGACCAGCGCCAACGCCCGAAACCCCAGCTTGGTGACCATTTCCCTTCTCCCCATCGGTTTGAACGTCGCATGGCCCAGAGCGGGCCACCCAGCATGAGTAGCATGGTAACGGCAGGACGCCCGATTGTCAAGCGAATTCCCAAATGGACCGGTCGCGCGATAGCATCACGGTCGCGGGCGGGCGCCTCTCCAAGAACATAACGCGACCGCTCCGAGCATGACGACCGGCTCGCCCATTCCTGCCATTTTGGAACGCGACAATTCACTGCCGCAATAAAAACGGCCCAGCACCATCGCGATTCTTCAACGGCTTCGCTTCTGAATCCCGAACGAAGAAGAAAGCGACGATGATGAATCGTCGCATTCCAGGATAATATGGAGGCCGCTCGCGGTCTGATCAAGAACCGAGATTCCTTCCCGCGGAACGGACCTACTTCGGGCGGCCACTTTCTCGACTTGAAACCGCACCCATCCGTATGCTATGACAACACCTGTTTA
>DOEZ01000439.1 GCA_003532715.1 Planctomycetaceae bacterium | reverse complement strand
CGCAGCTCGTGGCTCATGGTGGCCAGGAAGTCACTCTTGAGGCGATTCATCTCGTAGAGCCGCATGTTGGCCTGGGCCAATTCATCGACCTTGCCGTCCAGGTCGACGTTTACGTGGCGAAGTTCTTCCTGGGCGTTGATCAGGTGGCGCAACATCCGGTTGAACGCAACGCCCAGAGCCTCGAATTCGTCGCCCGTGTGGATTTCGGCACGAAGCGACGTGTTGCCGTGGCTGATCGCATCGCTGACGTCGCGAAGGTGCTTGAGCGGTTTGACGATGACGTAGCGGACAATCAGGTAGGACGCGAGCATGGCGAGAAAGACGGTGACGACGGCCGTGGCGATCAGGACGGCCCGATTTTTGTCCATGGCCTCCCTCGTCCGCTTGTTGGGCATTCTCACATGAATGACGGCCATCAGATCGCCGACCTGGTAGGGCGTCGAGCGGCCCTCGGCACTAACAACCCGTTCGAGCGTTTGCCCGGTCATCGGGAATTCGCTCAACGTATTGTGACAGGCCGTATTGCATCCCTGGGCGCAGTAGATCGGCTGGTAGTATTCGTAGAAGGCCTTGTCCCTCGAAAGCCGCTCGCGAAACTCGACCTCCTCGGGCGAGGTCGTTGTCTCGAATTCGCGGCTCGGGGGCAAATCCGCGCCCGGATCCGCCGCCACCCTGGTCGAGTCCCCGAGAACAGGCGGACTCTGGTTTCTTCGAGCACGGTCAAACTGGGCGACCCACCGCTGTTCCTCTTCGTCTCGGCAGTGGTTGTCGTCGGTCAGCCATTTGGACTGATTTGGCAACTCGGGTCTTTCGGGGACGATTGCCCGCCAAACGTACTCGCGCGAGTCGTTTCTCTTGCTCCAGTAATCGATGAACTCCTGGTCTCCGCCCCATGCCTTCCAATGCACGGTGTTCAGTCCCAGGTCGACCATCAGTCGGCCCTGCTCGCTGTTGCGTTCGAAGACCAGAACCTGGGTCTGCCGGTGATAGAACCAGAAACTGGCCGCGATCAATACAAGAAGACAGGCCCCGAACAGGAAACGACACTTCCGTTCGAGACTCGTCTCGCCGAGAACGCGTTTGAGGGATCGATAGGACATGGCAAACCGCGAAGACTACTGTTCGGACGACGCCGGTTCGACCGACGCCGGTTCGGCCTTCGTCTTGTCGCCCCTCGGATCGTTCATTTCGATCGTCAGGATATGAACGACTAGGGCTTCCTCGGGTTCGACGCGCCGGCCGCGAACCATTCCGGGGGCGGCGGGGGCCGCGCCCTGAGGTCGGGTGACGAGCACGTCGCACGAGAGGGTTCGTCCGGGCGTTTCCGAGTCGGCGACCGAGTCGAACCAAGCTTCGTTCTGGCCGATCGTCCGCGGCTTGGTCTTGGCCGCTCGCTGATAGTACTTGGTGAGTCGGGAGAACTGGGTTGTGTCGTCGATCCGCACGTAGTGGACCTCGATGGGGTCGATCGTCATCTCGCCGAGCTTCGCGGCGGTGTCTTCGGGCCACTTCATGTCGAAGCGCGCCGTGATGTTCGCCTTGGGATGGGGTTTGACGGGCATCTTCTCGGAGGGCTTTTCGCCGGCCGCCTTCTGTCCTTCGGCCGCGCGCTCGCATTGTTGGCAGAGCAGCTTCAGGAGGTTCTCGGAGGCGTCCATCCATTCCTCGGCTGGAGTGTCGGCTTGGATTTGGGCCCCGCTTTGCAGCATGTCGACGCCCGGATCGGCCNNCCCGCCGCCGGGGTTCGCGTGGATCGAGACTTTTTGGGGGTTTTCCTCGCGAACTTGTCTTCACGAGGCAACATCTTGACCACGACGAGGAAGCCCGGATCGAAGGCGACGCCGACGTCGCCGGTAGCACCTCCAGGGCCGAAATGGGCGCCGGGCGTGGAGAAACCACTTTCCAATCCCATCATGCCCGGGCCGCCGTAGCCGCCTCCCAAGGCTCCCGCGTCGCCGATCAATTGACCCGGCCCATCTTCGTGACGCGCGCGAAGCAGCGCGTACAACGCGGCGCGAATCTGATCGACGGGCATGGTGCGCGCCAGCGTCAAAGTCGTGTTGCTTGGATCCAGGGCCTTGATCCCGGCGATCCGTTGCGCCACGGTTTGGGCCGTCTTGGGGGCCCACAATTTCGCGGCCAAGGGGTAGATAATCCTCGGATCGTGAAAGTCGGCGGCTTGGGCTTCCATGGAGAGAGACCCTTCGAGGCCGCCTCCCAAACCGCCGGGATCGATCATCGCGGTCGGCTCGTCCAAGCGAGGGCCGTCGCCTCCCATGCCCGCCCCGGGCTCACTCACTCCCCAACCGCTGCTTTCCGACGGTTTAGTGGTCGTCTGGGGTGATTCGGTTTCCTTGTCGGCCAGAATGCCCAGCACGTGGCCCAGCGCGATGGAACTGACCTCGGTGAAGAACTTCTCCATGGCGGCCTTCAAGTCGGCGGCGTCGAGGGGCGCTTGGTAGATGAGCAACTGGGGCGCGACGTTTCCGGCATTCGGTCGCTGGAGCATCGCCCCGAGTTCCTCTTTCTGCTTCACCGTGGCCTGCGGCGAGGTCAGAAGGTACTGGGCCAGTTTCAGACGGAGCGATTCCGAGGCGAAACGATCGACGCGCTGTTTGGCTTCTTCATACAAAACCTCGGCGGTAAGCGGCGCTGACGTCCCGGTGGCATTCATTGCCAATCCCGCGCCCAGATGGCCGAATCCCGGGTCCGAAATGGCCCCCGTGCCCGACGGCTTGCGGAGTTTTTCCGGCTCGGTGAGAACGCGAAGCATAAGGGACTCGCTCTCCGCCGTGGGGTCCTTCAGCAAGACTTGCATGGCCGAAAGCGTCGCGGTCCGGTCGTCGTCGGTAATCAGATCCCCTGTCACGATCGTCCGCAGCACGGCGCGCGCCGGGTCGGTGTTGTTCACCGACAATGCGTTCACCGCGGCCATGATCGCTCGAGGGTCCAGTTGGGCGGGTTGACGAGGACCCGACGGGCCGGCACCGGCAAAACCCGTTATGGATCCCTCGAGCAACATGCCGTCCGAGGGGGGCGGGGTCGCGGTCGTCGGGTCCGGTTCGGCCGGCCTGTCTTCCGGCTTGATGAACTTCAACACGGCCGCGAGAAGCTCGGCCACCGCCGGATCGCCGACGCGGTTGCTGCCGAGATGCTCGATCGCCTCGATCAACCGCGGATCGTTTTCCTTCTTCGCGTTGATGAAGTCGTCCATCTTCCAGTCGGACACTTTTTCGGGCCGAGGCGGCAGCTTCGCGTCGGACTTCGATGCGTCGGTGGGCGGCTGCGGTTCGGTCGGTTGGTCGACCGTCGGATCCATGCCCGTGTCCGTCGCGACGGGTTCGACGACGGGTGGCGTGGGCGTGGGCGCGGGGGTCTGCGTCGGT
>DOEZ01000608.1 GCA_003532715.1 Planctomycetaceae bacterium | reverse complement strand
CATGGCCGACGAGCCGACCGGAAACCTCGACTCGAAAACCAGCCGCGAGGTGATCCAGCTTCTCCGCTCGCTCAACGACGAGGCGGGCATCACCATTATCCTGGTCACGCACGACCAGGACATCGGCCGGCACGCCAAACGGACCCTCGTGCTTCGCGACGGACAAATCGTCGAAGATACGACCGATTTCGCGGCCGCCCTCCGGGCTCTGCACGGCGACTCGCCAGCACACCCAGTGCCGCCGCCGCACATAGCGGTGAAAGCAGCCGAGCGACTGGGGTGACTTTGCCGGTTATCGGGGTCGTGCGGTCTGTAGCGGTGGAAACGGCCAGCGGGTGCGGTTTGTATGGTTTCTCGCGGTTGTGACAGGGTTACGGAGTGCCGGATTTGCCGAATATACCAGTATGATTGGGTATCTCCGCGCGCTGGGTCTCGTTGTTTGCTGCGGTTGGTCGGCTTTCATGGCCGTCGCGCCAGCCCATGCGCGGGAGCCCTGGCGGGTCGTACTGCCCGAGCAACGGCACATGCAGATCCGCAACCCGGGCCAAGTCCCAGGCCCGCGTTTTCCCGAAATCCCCACTCCGCCGACCGTCACCGTCCCCGAGCCGGCCGACTCGTGTCCGATCTGGGACATGCCGCTCGATCAGGCCATCCGCATCGCCCTGGACAACTCGGAGGTGATTCGCGTGTTGGGCGGCTCGAGCGGGCGGACGATCTACGACCCGGCGGTCGCCAACACCCAGATCGACGTGGCCCGGGGACGTTTCGACCCGAATCTGGAGTCGAACAACAACTTCTTCCGGAATCAAACGCCCGGCGAATCGTTCGACCCAGTCGATCCGTCGCGCGTTATCATCACCGGCCCGGCGAACAACGAGTACTCGAACCGGACGGGTCTGAGCAAGATCGGCCCGACCGGCGCCACGGCCGGCGTGGGCGTGGTGACCGATCCGCGACGGTACGACATGACGGGGCTTCCGCTCAACCCGCGCGTACCCACGTCGTTCGAGATGAGCGTTACTCAGCCGCTGTTGCAGGGGGGCGGCTGGCGGCCCAACCTGGCGCCGATCGAAATCGCGCGCATCGACACCGAGCGGTCGTTCTTTCAGATGAAAGACGCCGTGCAGGAGATGGTTCGAGGGGTGGTCGAAGCCTACTGGGCGTTGGTGGCGGCGCGGACCGACGTTTGGGCGCGCGAGCAGCAAGTGAAACAGACCGAGTACGCCCTGAAGGTGGCCGAGGCGAACTTGGCCAGCGGATTTGCCTCGTTGGCCGACGTGGCCCAGTCGCGTTCGGCCCTGGCCGATTTTCGCGCGGGGCTTATCACCGCCAACGCGGCCGTTCTTGACCGCGAGGCGGCATTGCGGAACATCCTGGGCCTGCCGCCGTCGGTCCCCTCGCGGATCGTGCCGGTCAGCCCGCCATCGAGTCAGCGACTGGAAGTCGAGTGGCCGACCGTGCTCGACGTGGCGGCCGTGCGGCGGCCCGACTTGATCGAATGGAAGTTGATTCTCGAAGCCCAACAGCAGCATCTGATCGTGCGGCGCAACGAAGCCTTGCCGCGGGTCGACGCCGTGGCCTTGTATCGCTGGAACGGTCTGGAGGGCCGCACGCCCGACCGTGAGATCGTCTCGACCCACGCGGGCCAGTACACCGAATGGCAACTGGGCGTGAACTTCTCGGTGCCGTTGGGTCAACGCGCGTCGCGAGCCCGGCTGCGCGAGGAGGAATTGCTCATTCGTCGCGACCGGGCCCAACTCGATCAGGCATTTCACCAGGCGGCGCACCAACTGGCCGATAGCTACCGGAACCTGGCTCAGTACTACGATCAGTACCGCGCCTATCAGGACAGCCGAATCGCGTCGCGTGAAAACCTCGACGCCCAGATGGCCGTCTTCTCGGTCAACCTGTCGCGTCAGGGCGAGCGGGCCATTTACCTGAACGTGCTCCAGGCCATCACCGCCTGGGGAAACGCCGTCAGCGCCGAAGCCCGGGCGTTGACTGCCTATAACGCCGAACTGGCGACGTTGGAACGACAGTCGGGCGTCATTCTCGAGGCCCACGGCATCCGGTTCGCCGAGGAACGTTTCGCGTCGATCGGCCCAATGGGCCGCCTGTTCGCCGACCGCTGCTACCCGCGTGACTTTCAGCCCGGCCCGAACGCGCCGCGTTATCCCGACTCGGAAAGGCCGGCCGAGAACGCTTTTGACCTGGAGGATCCGGTCGGACCGCGGCGGCGGCTGCCAAGCGTAACGCCGCCCGAACCGTCTTCGGCAAAGCCCGCGGCATCCGAAATCAACGTTCGCGGCATCGAGCCGATTCCGCGGCCCATGCCGTTCCCGCAGAGTAAATAGGAGTCGCGTCGGAACAGAATTGTCGATTCGTTTGAGAAACACTAATCCACGCTAATCGACGCTGATGAGGTTAATTAGCGGAAATCAGCATTCCTTTACCTTCTGGACACTTCCCGCTTTGAACCGAGTTGATTCGACGTAAGCCCTTAACCCCCCAATGGCGGGAATCCCGGGTAATCCGGTTGAATTTTCTTGGCAAATCGTCAGACTATCAACGTTGTCCGGGTGAAGTGTTGCCTAGCCCTAATTAGTTTCTGTTGCTGAATGCT
>DOEZ01000283.1 GCA_003532715.1 Planctomycetaceae bacterium | reverse complement strand
CGAGCGCGCCCAGCGAGTCGGCCAGATGGTCGGCATCGGCCCGATCCGTCACCGTGACGCTTGCGTCTTGCCGCACGAGCCACCGCGCGGCCGCCGCGCCGCCCCCAAAATGCCCCAACCCCATCACCGTCACTCGTTTCCCGCGATAATTCGACATGAAGGTCAACCGTAAGGAAGGAATGAAACCGCAGATGAACGCAGATTCACGCGGATGTTCTTGGGCTCGGATAGGTCTACGTTGCTTCTGACGTACCCATTGACCTCGTCTATTGAACGAACGGACCAGAGTAGGGAGATCCAACCTGGAAGTATCTCCACCCTATTGCTCTCTCCTCGCCTCGGCGTCTCGGTGGTCATCACTGCCCTTGCCCACACCGGCGACGCGATATCGCCACAGCCACACCAGAGACACAATGAACAAAATGAGGCCGACAACGTGCTCCCAGCGTACTGACCGAACGGATACGAAGTTCGAATCATCGGTAATACGATCCCAGTTGATTGTCTCGCCACCGTCAATGCTGGCCAAGGCGCTCAGATCCTCGTGAGATAATGGTTTCGCGAGGAAGTCGATGCTCCCATCGGCCAGGGCGATGAGTCCGCCCCTGTCGGTGGATCGGAAAAAGTAGGTCTCGCGCCCTTTGTGACGGCTGCTCGACGGCACTCCAGTCGTGCTGGCCGGTCGTGACACTAGTGCATCAAGACGCATATCGCGTGGTTCAAGCCAATCAATGTCCGAATCGGCGACTTCGACCAGCAGAAGTGTGTCGGCCGGGGCATCGGCGATTTGGCCGAGCGCGATTCGTCCGCTGTCGGGCCAGAGCGTCCCCGGCCCGGTTACAGCCACATAACTCGTCCGCGTCTGGTTTAAGTCCTTCTTGGCGCCGGGACACTGAAAGACTCGTGGCATTCGGGCGGCCAGCCTCCGATTGTTCGGCCCATTCCAGGGCTCGTTGAAGTTGTACTCCCGGTACAAGGCATCTTCATCGAGGTATGGCAGAAGCAGTACTCGCCAACTATGCATGGGCCGGCCTTGAGCGTCCCTGACCACTGTCGGCGGAAAACAGCCGTGGGCGTCATGGTAGTTGAAGAGAGCCAATGCGATGCTTTTCAAGTTGTTGACGCATGTCACCGATCGCTGTGCTTCAGGCACCGCTGAAGATTGTGGCCAGAGAGCCACGACAAACAGACCGACAACACCTCCAAAAACGGCCCAGAGAGCCATTGTCGTCCACGCAACGTGGGTGATGGCGTGGAAAGCAAAGATGGCCACCACGCCGACCACCACGCCGGCCACGATCCCAATCCCCCACGGCCCGAACGCCGCGAACGACGAGCCAAACACGACACACAGCACAAGAAACGTCCTTAAGCTGCATCGCATGAAACTGGCCCTTTCCGCTTTTCACCCTTTCGCGGTTCAACAGCGCGTCTTACCCGCTCCAGTCGTCTCTCCGCGTCTCCAGGTCTCGGCGGTGAATTCATACACCCACGACGAGGCGAATCGTCGTGCGTGTCCAGGCAGCGGGAAACCGGCTCCTAACGCATCAAGCGTACCGAGCGTATCAAGACCGGTTCGACCGGCACGCGCTCGAGAGGTTTGCCGCCCTTGTCCTGGGTGTCGTGCGTCTTTACCTTGCCGATGCGGTCGGCGACGTCCATCCCTTCGACGACCTTGCCAAAGACGCAATAGCCGTAGCCCTCGGGCGTCTCGTCCTGGTGGTCGAGATGGGAATTGTCGGCCAGGTTGATAAAAAACCCGCTCGTGGCGCTGTCGATTACGCCGGGAACGCCGGCCATGGCGATCGCGCCGCGAACGTTTTTTAAGCCATTGTGGGCCTCGTTGCGAACTGGCACGCGCACGGCCTTCTTCTCGAAGTCGTTCGTATGTGTTCCGCCGATCACGGCCGAGTCGGCGTGAATCTCGTGGAAGATCGTACCGTCATAGTGTCCTTCGTCGACGTATTGAAGGAAGTTGTTGACGGTCAACGGGGCCTCTTGGGGATTGAGTTCGACCACGATCGTTCCCATCGACGTGTCGATGCCGAGTCGCGGAATGGCTGGCTTGCCGTCGCTCGCGGCGCCGCTTGGCGTCGTTGCGTCGGAATCGCCGACAGAATCCCGCCGGCTATCTCGCGCGGCGTCGTTGCCACCTTTTCCGCAGCCGGCAAGCACCGCCACGAGCACCAGCAGCAAACCAAGCAAACACCGCGACGAGACGCTTCTTGCCATTTTCATGGTTCTTCTCAACCTCCAAGTATCGGAACCTACGATCGTGGCGTGCTAAGGCCCTTCCTCGCGCGCCAAACGGCTGATCTGTTTGAACTCCGGCGTCCCCGCCCGCTCGCACCATTCGAACAAGGCGGCTTCTGTCGTGGTGAGCGTCGCCCCGGCCGATTCCATGCGCCGAAGCGCGACGCGCTGGTCGACCTCGAACCGCGAACCGATGGCATCGACCGCCACGAAGACGCGCCATCCGTCGGCCAGCAGATCCAGAACCGTCTGCTGAACGCAGACGTGGGCCTCGATGCCGCAAACCAGAATGCTGTGGACGTTCTTCTCGCGCAATCGCGCGAACACGGCCGGACAACCGCCGCAACTGAACGTGAGCTTGTCGGGCAGCGGACCCAACCGTTCAGCCAGTTCGCCCACCGTTGGGCCAAGACCCTTTGGATACTGTTCGGTCCCCACGACCTCGACGCCCAGAATCTTCGCGCCGTCGATCAAACGGCGCGCGTTCCACGCGACGCGACGGTGATCGCAAATGGCCGGAAGCAGCTTTTCCTGAATATCGACGCACAGAAGCGCGGTCGCGCGAGGCGACATCAATTCGGGGCTGCGAATGAGCGGTTCTTGGCTGTCCATGAGCGACAGCATATCCGAAACCGACCGTCGTGAAAAGACGGACACGCGGCAAGAGACGGCGGCGCGGGCGGTCGAACCGGCACTACTTCATCGACATCTTCATCGCCACGGCGTACGACAGGTCGTGGACCCGCTCGCGGTCGGCCGTCGATAGCCGGTCGTAGGCGATTCGGACGAATTGGCCGTTGGCCCGCTGGAGGCGAACCGTGCTGTCGTCGAAACTGACAAAACGGGCCTCGACCCGGTAGCTGCCACTGGCGTCGGTCCAGATCTGCAACTGGTCCGTTTCGAGGATGAAGGGGTTGTCCAACCGAGCGACAAGTGGCTTCTCGGGCTGAAATTCCATCGAACGCTTGGCCGGCTGGGCCTCGGACGGACGCGATTCGGCCGGCTTCCGAGGCGCGGCCGTGTCGGGAAGTTCCGGCAAGGCAGGTGTGGCGGGCGCATCGGNNCGGCGCGTCAGAGACTGCCGGCGGTTCGGCTGGTGCCTGTGGCGGGGTCGGCAACTCAACTGGCTTCGGCGCGACCGGGCTTGCGGCGGCCTTCGCCGGCGCGGGGGTCGGCTGCAGTGGGGCCGCCTCGGCCGCCGGAGCACAACACGCGGGCCGATAGACAACCGGTTGGCAGGTCACGGGCACGCAGCGCACTGGGACACAATAGACGGGCCTTGGACACGGCACGCAACAACCGGATACGTTCTGCAGATACTTGCAGGCCGAAGCCGGATGGATGACCGCCAACGTCAGACCAACCACCACCATGGAAATCACTACGGCGCGTCGCATCACTCGTTCTCCCATTTGTGTTCCCACGGGCAGATCCACCAGCCGGAAGGCATGCTGCCCGAAACCGGGTCGTACCGTTCGTGCCGATGGTTCGCCCCCCTTGCGCGACAAAACTCCAATAACCAAATTAACCGAACCAAGCCGCTTTTGCAAGCAACTTCCACCGGATTTCTCATTGAAAACCATCTTGGCAATAAGTGGTAGGGTGGGGCGATGAGCAGCCACACTCCTGTTGAACCGAACCGGTAACCCTGAACGACTGCTCATCGCCCCACCCTACGGAGCTAGCACCCAAGGCGGGGCACAGCATTCCGGCTGCGCCGTGATTTGGGTGCTACGAATGGCCTGTCCGCCCTTGGAAGTCACGTTCCGACAGGTTCCACGTGCAAGCTGAAGGCAGGAACAGCAACGTCCAATCTGGTGCAAACCTGTCCGACAAGGCCAGCAAGG
Organism: Planctomycetaceae bacterium; assembly: GCA_003532715.1. Taxonomy (GTDB): domain Bacteria; phylum Planctomycetota; class Planctomycetia; order Pirellulales; family Thermoguttaceae; genus UBA11386. The sequence continues at coordinate 6,240 of DOEZ01000283.1, read as the reverse complement.
ACGAACAAGCCGTCCATGCCACCCAGATCTGCAGGTCATCCCTCATGTACACGATCTTTGGGGCAGGGGTGGCATTTGGGGTGCCAGGGGTGGCTTGCCTACCCCTGGGGAGTCAGGTTCAAGCAAGTTCCACCTGCAAGCTGAAGGCAACGACAGCAACGTCCCGTCTAGTGCGGACGTGCCAGGCAAGACCCAGCAAGGATGGGCAAGCCACCCCGATGGGCAGGCCACCCACCGGGCATTTCGCCTACCAAACGTCGATTTCCTGCTCCAGTTCGACTTCGAGTCGTTGTTCGACTTGGGTGCGAATCAGATCGATCAGCCGCAACACGTCCTGGCTCGTGCATTCCGGCTCGGCAATGATGAAGTTGGCGTGACGCATGCTGACCACCGCGCCGCCAATCCGCGTGCCCTTCAGTCCGGCCCGGTCGATCAGTTCGCCCGCGTGAAGGCCGGGCGGATTCCGAAAGATGCAGCCCGAGCTTTCGTGCCCCATCGGCTGGCGAGCCTTTCGGACGATCCAATGCTTCTGCATGCGCCGGGAGAGCTCGCGAGGGTCTTCCTCTTCCAGTTCGAGACGCCCGGCCAGAATCACCGGATCGTCAAGGCTGCTGTAGCGGTAGTCGAAAACCAGTTCGTCGCGGTCGCGCTGGAGGATTTCACACCCATCGGTCAGCACGGTCACTTGGGCGACCCACTGGCCGATGTCATCGCCGTGCGCCCCCGCATTGCCGAAAACCGCGCCGCCAAAGGTGCCGGGGATCGCGACAAGCCCTTCGAGACCAGCCAATCCGCCGTGAACGGCCGTCGTCACGACGCGGCCGAGCCGAACGCCCGCGCCGGCCGTAATGGCGTTTCCAGCGACCTCGACCTTGCGGAACGTCGGATCGGAAAGCGTAATGACCACACCGGGCACGCCCTCGTCGCGGATCAGTAGATTCGTGCCGCGGCCCAGCAGATGGACAGCCAAATCCTCCTCTCGGGCACGGCGAATCACGGCCACCAATTCGTCGACATTTCTCGGCTCGGCGAAATACTCGGCCGGGCCTCCCAGTTGGAACCACGTATGCATGGCCAAGGGTTCCGACGCCCGAACAAACGCTTCCAATCCACTCAGAAAACTCATTCCCGATCCCTCGTGAGGCTGTCAACTTGATCCAGTACTCGTCGAATGTCGCCCGCCCCGACCGTCAGCAAAACGTCGCCCGGTTCGATCCGAGCGGCCACGTCGCGGGCCACTTCGTCCATTTCGTGCAGGGGAGCCGCGTCGAGCCCCCGGCGACGGACCCGATCGGCCAAATGGCTGGCCGTCACCTCGCCCGCGGCCGGCAAACCCTCGCGAGCACGATAAATGTCGGTAATCCAGAGCCGATTAGGCCGTTGCACGACAGACTCCGGTCGCAGACCATTGTGCAGACTCGCGGCCAATTCGTCCAGTAACCGGGCGGTACGCGACGTTTGATGCGGCTGAAACACGCAAAATATCCTCTGTTGGGGGTACATCTGGCGAACCGTCCCCAGCGCGGCGTCCAACTCGGTCGGATGGTGCGCAAAATCGTCGATCCGGGTCACCCCCGCTCGGGTGCCGACGCATTCCAGCCGACGCCGGAGCCCGCGAAAACGGCCGAGCGAACGGGCAATCTGGGGTGGATCGACCCCCTGATGCCGGGCCAAGGCGGCCGCCGCCAGGGCGTTGAGCATGTTGTGACGCCCCGGCATCGGCAGGCGAATCGCACAGAGCGTCTCATCCCGGCATATCAAATCGAATTCGTAACACCCCCGGTCGACGGCCCTGGGGCGGGCGAGCCAGTCGCACCCGTCCGACAACCCGAACGTCTCGACCCGGCACGACGCGCTGGCCGTGACTCGCTGCGCTGCCGCACAATCGGCGTGTGCCAGCAGCAGGCCGTCGTGCGGCACCCGCGTGGCGAACCGCCCAAACGCTTCCTCGACGTGGGCCAGTGCCGGATAGCAGTCAAAATGGTCCGGCTCGATGCCCAAGATCACGGCATGAAAGGGCTGCAATTTCAGAAAGTTGGCCCGATACTCGCATGCCTCGACCAAAACGGCCGTTCCGCGTCCGGCTCGCCCGCCGTCGGGTTGTTCGAGCGGGGCCGCCCCGCAAAGCATGGTCGGATCGAGCCCCGCGTCGACGAGAATCGCGCCGGCCATGGCCGTGGTGGTCGATTTGCCGTGCGTTCCAGCCACGGCCAAACCGTGGCGGCCCTCCATCAAACGGCCCGCCACGTCGAAGTAGGTCAGCGTGGCGATGCCTCGCGATTGGGCTTCGGCCAACTCGGCATTGTCGCGCGCGACGGCGTCGCTATGGACGACGACGTCAACTTCGGGTGGAACGTGCGCGGCCGCGTGGCCGGCGTGGAGGAGGGTTCGCGGCGGCAGACGTTCGGCCAGACGGTCGAGGTTGACGTCGGATCCGCTGAGCAACCAGCCGCGTTGGTGGAGCACCCGCGCCAAGGCACTCATCCCGGAACCACCGATTCCGACGAGGTGGGCGCGGCCCGGCCTGTTCCAATCGACCGCGCCGACCGCATCCGTGCCTTGCGTCAGACTCTTGGCCTGCAAACCGACCGCCATGTCGGAACTCCATCTAGGGGGTGTGTATTCGTCGCAGCTTGTAGCTCCGAGGAACCGCAATGTAGCATAGCCGCCCCCGGCTGTGAGGTGAAGCGGCATCCCTGACAGCCGAGGGCGGCTATCCCACATTTGGTGGCTATCCACGTGTCGATTCTGGCACAAGCCCCGAGCATCTTGCCCCCGGGCAACGATAATACGTGGCCTGAACTATTGGGTCAAGGCATCACGCCTGGCGCAGCGCGGTGACGATCTCGGTTCGCGCGGCGTGCCACGCGGGGGCCAAGCCGGCCAAGGCGCCCGCCGCCACCGAGACGAGGATTCCGACAACGGTCAATCGCAACGAGGGAGAAAAAGCAACGACGATGGCGTCGGTCCCGACCGACAGACTCCCCCATGCCAACAGCACGACGGCACACGCGATGCCCAGCAGTCCGCCCACGGCGCTTAGCAACACGCTTTCGGTCATGACGAGCCGGAACACCCTGGGGCCCGAAAAGCCGATGGTCTGCAAGATGGCATGTTCCTTGATGCGATCTTGAACCGACATGATCGTCGTGGTGGCAACCAGCGCCAAGACTAGTCCCAGGCACGCATAGCCGAGGTAATGAGCCATTTCAATCAACTGCGTCAGATCGGCCAGGCTCTTGGCCTGAAAAACACCCTTGGGCCGGGTCACCGTTTCGACCGGTCCGCTGCGAAACAGGTCGTCGATCGCCTTGCAGACGGCCGCCCCGTCGACGCCCTCGTGCAACAAGACTTCGAATTGGGTGACCGTTCCCACGAGATTATGTTCCTTGCCACGTTGCAGGAAATCCAAATGGGTGTAGATGTAGTTCTCCTCGGCCGGGTCGTCGCTACGGTAGACGCCGGCCACGTCGACTGTATAGTCGCCGATCGAGAATTTGTCGCCGACGGTCAGCCCGCGGCGCGAGGCAACGGCGCGTCCCACCAATCCGGCGTTCTGGTGCGGCTCGAAGTCGGCCCAATTGCCCGAAGTCAAAGTGAAATCGCGCGCGTCTCGGATCTTCTTCGGCGGCATGCCGTGGAACACGACGACGTCGAGACTCGCGCGGCAGTTGTTCGTGAAGACCTGGATCGGAACCACTTCGCGCACGCCCTCGATCTTCGCGATTTTCTGGTCGTAGTCTTGCGGAAGGCCACTCGTGGCCGGGCAGAACTTGTTCGCCTGGAAGACGATCAACGAGCCCTTCGCCTCGGCGTGACGCCGCAGGTCGTTCATCCCTTCCTGAATGGCCGTGACGAAACAGAAGACAAACAAGGCAACGGCCGTCCCCCCCACGGTCAGCAGCGTCCTGGCCCGATGCCGCCAGAGCGTCTTCAATACATAAGGAAAGAACTTGAACATGGTCGTGTCTCCAAGTTAACCGGCCGATTTCCGCGCCGCCGTGAAGGCGCGCGACGGATCGGCCGGATGGTCGGCTTTTTCGGTCAACCTGCCATGGTCGAGGTGGAACTGTCGGCCGGCGATTCGGCCTGCCTCGGCGTCATGGGTTACCATCAACAGTGTCACCCCCAGTTGTTCGTTGAGCCGCTTCAACAGATCGAGTATCTGCTCCGACGTATTTGCATCGAGGTCGCCCGTCGGCTCGTCGGCCACGACGACGGTCGGGTGGGTCACGATCGCCCGGGCAATGCCGACTCGCTGCTCCTGGCCGCCCGACAATTGGCGCGGGTAGTGGCCGATCCGATCGAGCAGGTCGACCGCGTCGAGGGCGATCTCGACGCGCCGCCGTCGCTCGGCCCGCGACATCGGCAGCAGAAGCAGCGGCAGCTCGATGTTCTCATAGGCCGTGAGGACGGGGATCAGATTGTGCGTCTGAAAGATGTAGCCGATGTTTCGGGCACGCCAGGCGGCCAGCCTCGTCCGCGAAAGCCGAGTGACGTCGTCGCCGTTGACGCGAATATGGCCCTCGTCCGGCCGGTCGATGCCGGCAATCAGGTTCAACAGCGTCGACTTGCCCGTGCCGCTGGCCCCCATCAGCGAGACGAATTCGCCCGCCTCAACGCTCATCGACACCGAGTCCAAGGGGGTGATCGTTTCGCCCCCCTTGTGGTATCGCTTGGTGACGTTCGTGATTTCAACCAGTGCCATTATTCATGCTCTCCTTGGGGCAATCGTTTGAGTTGTGTCCGGCGGGAGCCCGCGCCCGATGGGCCCGCGTCGAGCAAGGGGGCCTCGGCGGTGACGCGAATGCGTTGGCCGTCGCGCAGCCCTTCGGTCGAACCGGTGATGACCCGACTCGACATGGTCAGTCCGCCAGTGATTTCAACCAGCCCGTCGGCCGAGGCGGCCCCCACCTCGACCGGCGTTCGCCGCGCGACTCCCTGCGATTGATCGGCCAGCCAGACATGCGTTCCGACGTCGTCCTGATGGATGCACGATTCCGAAACGTAGAACCGAGTTTGCATCGCCTCCGCCGGCTCGCTCTCGGGTCGCTCGGGCGACAGAAACATCACGTCGACGAGCATGTCGGGCTTGAACACAGGCGGAGGCGAATCAATCTCGACCTTGACCTCCAACGTGTTCTTCTGGATGTCGGCCACCGAACTGACGAACAACACCCGGCCGGTCAGCGGCTCGGGCAAGGCCGGATTGTCGATCCGCGCCGGTTGCCCCAGGCTCACCTTCGGAATGTCCTCGAAACGGACGTCGACGCGAACCTGTAGCATCTCGGGCCGATAGAGCGTCACGACCGTGCTTCCGTCGTAGCCGCCCGCCCCCATGCCACCGGAAAGCGTCGTGCCTGGATCGGCAATCAACTGGTACACCCGGCCCGCGCTGGGCGAACGGACGGTCATGCGGTCGAGCCGCAGCTTGGCCTCGGCGGCGGCGACCTGGGCTTGCTCGATTCGAGCGGCGGCGGCTTGAACGCGGGCCTCGGCCTCGTCGCGCGCCTTGATTTCGTCGGCCAGCAGGGCCAACTGGGTCTTGAGCGAGTTGCGCCGTCGGACCAGCGCGGTCTTCTCCGCCTCGAGCGACGATTCTCGCAGATGGAGTTCTTCGACCAGCGCCTTGGCCGAATCGAGCGTTCGTCGCGCTTCGTCGATCTTCACCTCGGCGACGACGCCCTTGGCGGCCAGTTTGCCCTGGTAGTCGCTCTCGGCAAGCTTCGATTCGGCCTCGGCCCGGCGAACGGCGAACGGCAGGTTCTTCAACTCCGTTTCGATCCGAGCCAAGGCGGCCTCGGCCTCGGCCAGCGACGCTTCGAGGTGAACCGGCTGTTCGTGGCGCGTTCGCGCGGCCTCGCCGGCCGCTTCGGCTTCGCGACGTTCGGCCTCGCGCAGCTTCACGTCGGCGACCGCTCGCTCGTAAGCCAATTGGGCATCGTCTCGAATCAAGTGGGCGACCGGCTCGCCGGCCCGGACCGGTTGGTCCTCGACGACGAGCAACTGCTCGACCACGCCCGGAGCCAGCGCGGCCACGCGAATGGCCGTGGGCCGGGGTTCGATCCAGCCCGCCGCATGGAACAAGGGCGTCTCGGCCGCCCGCACCGAACTGCTCGTCGCGAAAACAGGCACGACCGTGACCGGCCGTGGCGGAAACAGCGTATCGCGAGCCGCCCAGCCGACCAGCGCCAAGAATCCAAGCAGCAAGACGCCGGGCAGCACATAGCGGGTGAGCCA
>DOEZ01000273.1 GCA_003532715.1 Planctomycetaceae bacterium | reverse complement strand
TACAAGGACGACGCCGAACGATGCCATTGGCGTCTACCCGACGGGGATTCGAGCATACATCAGCCGCCTTGGGCCCGTTTTATCGACGAAGATCGAGTACTAGCGAGAGCGAATTCCTCGCCGAACCTGTCGCTGTGGCGAGTGCCGGCGGGCGTGGCGGTCTACGCGGAATCCGTGGAAGGCGGAACCGTGATGGACCTGACGCCGGATCGGAAGTATGCGATGGTGCTTCATTGGAGCGGCGTTTTCTTTCACGACGTGCGCACGGGGAAGCCGTGCGGCGAGTTGCGGACACCGCTGGCGATGCAGGATTTTCACCCGATGTTGGCCGGCGACCGCGTTTCCCTGGCCGTCTCGCCCGACAGGACGCGACTGATGGCCCAAATGCCGGGCACGCGAACCTTGACGCCTCTGGTGTATTGGGATCTCAAGTCGGGCGAGTGTCTTGGCCACGTTCTCGTGGCCGGCACGGGCAGGACGCTGTGTTGGCTCGATTCGAATCTGGCTCTGGCCTGTGACGAAGGTATTTCCGCGACGGAATTCCTGGTCGTTGACTTGGATCGTCGCATTGTCGCGTGGCGTTGGAGCGTCGACCGCGTCTGCAATCTCGACACGCATCCATGCAAGGGCGCGTGGGCGGTGTGCGACCCGCCGGGTGAAGATATGAAGTATCTGGTCAAACTCCGAGTGCCGGTCGACTCGGTTCGCGAGGAAATCGGCCGAAGCATGCCGGAGGGGGCTCGGATCGCTTGGGGGCCGGAAGCAAGAGTCGGCATCGATGTCTCGGGGTTGGCACTGCCCGCCAACTGCGAAGGTCTGCGGGAATCGATCGAGAAGCGATGGCGAGAGTGTATTGAAGCAATCGGGGCGCGTGTGGTCGAATCGAGTCCCGTGAAACTTGTACTGGAGTGCAGACAAGGCGAGACGACGCAGTCGGAGTATCGCACGGTCGGCCGTTGGGGCTCGGATTTCAGCATTACGGTGACTCAATGGCATTACCGAGTGGCGGTAGTCGCCGACGGTCTAGCCTTGTGGGAGCACAAGGGAATGGTCGATTCCGATCCGCGGGCAATGCTAATGCCGGTGTCGGGCGACGAAGACCCCGTCGCGGTCCTGCACAGACAGGGTGAGGAGCAGGTGAGGCGAGGGTTGGAAGCGGCCTTCGTGAAGACGTTTCCGCCGGACCGACTGCATCTTCAGCCTAGCAATTCAGGCGGCCAACTCGGACTTGGAAGCACGGAAATGGCACTCGAGGACCTGATCGTGTTGCCGGAGAATCCGGACCTGACTGGTCTGGTCGATTCTTCTCGGCCCGAGCGACCCGTGGGCGGTTTTGGCCCGCGACATGGCGGGGACGTCGGACCGGTCTTCGGTCCGCGCGATGCGTCGGACAGCCAGCGTCGTTTCATGATCAATCTACTGGGCGGGCCCGACGAGACGTTGCTACGCCATTTGCGATGGTTTCCGGCAGGCAGGCGTCCGACGGTCTTCTTGCGATTCGGCGGGGCCGTGGATTTCAACGACGGATCCCTGGTGGCACAGATCGATAACCCGTTTGAACTGAGAAGACTTGTCGGCGAAGTCGGCCTTTACCTGAACGATAAACTCAAAGAGCGCCTTGCGAACGACGAATACGGAAGCCTGCCCGACGGCGTTGACAGACGACTGCGAGAGCCGGCAATGTTGGGCGCCGGCAAGGAGGAAACACTGGTCGACGATGCTCGGAGGCAGGGCTTCGACGTATTGCTTCTCGTGGAGATCGACCAGAGAGCGGCTGGTCGCGGTCTGCCCGACAAGGTGCGAATGCGGTTTCATTTCGTCGACCCGTGCAACGGCGCCAGACTGTTTTCATCCCATGCGCTTTACAGCAGCGCGAAGCCCGGCACAAAAGGCGCTGATGCAATGGGGATGGCTGGAAACATGCTCAATTATGCCGACGAGAATCTGCGGCTCCAGCCCATGCCGCCGATGAACGCGGAAATTGCCAAGTCGCGATTGGCGAGTTTGAGTTCAATGATCGAAGAAGCCGAGAGAAGACGCGACAAGGGGGCATTCCTGAGAATCATGCTCGAATTGCGCTATTATCAAGTCATGGAGTTTGTCGTGGCCGATGACGTCGAGCCGCTGTACGCGAAGATTCTTGGGCCGGAACAGGCCCATTTCATGGTTGAAGATGAAATTGCCGACCGCCAACGCGTTTTGCGAGAGTGGCTGGACGGGAAGTAGGCGACGGGTGGGAGAGTTCGCGCGGACTCATCGCGAGCCTGCCATTTCGCCTCGGTGTGCGAATGCCACTACTCTCCAGTCGTGAATTCGAGATAGGGCTGGAGTTGCTCGACCGTTCGCGGGCCGATGCCCTTGACTCGTTGCAGGTCGTCGTGGCTCAAAAACGGTCCCTCGCTCTCGCGCGAATCGATGATTCGTTGGGAGAGCGTTTCGCCGACGCGAGGCAACAGCGTCAGCTCGGGCCAATCGGCCGTGTTTACATCGACCGTGAAGCGAACCGAAATGGGTTCGGCCCGTTCGATTTCCACCAGGTCACCTCGCGCGCCGCCGTGAGTCCACCGCCAGACGACCGTTCCGAGCAGGGCGGCGGCAACGAGCCATGCGATGGCGGCCTGATCGGCTCGCCGGAGCCAGAATGGACCGCCGGACAGGGGTGGTTTTTCGTGTGGGGCTTCGGACATGGCGGGTTTCTCACGGCCGAGGGCGGC
>DOEZ01000762.1 GCA_003532715.1 Planctomycetaceae bacterium | reverse complement strand
GTCGGTTCGTCGAGCAGCAGCAGCTCGGGGTTCGAGGCGAGCGCCCGGGCAATGAGCACGCGCTGGCGTTGGCCGCCCGAGAGCGCGGCGTGCTTGCGCCGGCCGAAGTCGGCCATTCCGACGCGGTCGAGCGCGTCGAGCGCGTCGCGGCGGCTCTCCGCTCCGTGCCAGCCGAACAGCCCGGCCAGTCCCGGCTTGCCCAGGCAGCCCATCAACACGATGTCCATCACGGTTGCTGGGAATTGCAGGTCGTGTTGGGCGTACTGCGGCATGTAGCCGACGCGAAGCCGCGCTTGGCGGGGCGACTGGCCGAAGACTCGCACCGTCCCCTTGTCGGGCGTCAACAGCCCCAGGATCAGCTTCACCAGGGTCGTCTTGCCTCCGCCGTTGGGGCCGACGATGCAAATTGATTCGCCCTGGTCGATCGTCACGGTGACATCCTCGACCACCGGAACCGCATCGTACGCGAACGAAACGCCGTCGAGCGATACGGCGGGCGTTGGGTTGGACTTTGGGATTTCGATCATCGGGGGCTCTCTTCCAGTGCCGAAGCGATGGTTTTGGCGAGGCTTTCGAGATGAGCGACCGCGTCCTCGGCCAGCGGATCGATCTCGACGAGCCGGGCGTCGAGGGCCTTGGCGACGGCCCGCGCCGCGTGTTGGTCGAACTGGGCCTGGATGAAGACGACCGTCGCCCGATCTTCCTTCGCCTGGTGGATCAGTTCGCGAAGTTGTCGCGTGCTGGGCGACTTGTCGTCGACCTCGACGGCCTTCTGACGCAGCCCGTACGCCTCGCAGAAGTAGCCGAAGGCCGGGTGGAAGACGTACATCGTCCGGCCGCGATGCGGTTCCAGGATCGCCGCGGCCGCTGCGTCGGCCCGATCGATCTCCACATGAACCGCGCCGAGCCGCTCCATGAACTCGTCGGCGTGGTCCGGGGCGAGCGCGGCCAGCGACTCGGCCGTGTGCTTGGCCATTGTCCTGAGCCCCTCGGGCGAGAGCCAGACGTGCGGATCGCCGTCCGAATCGCTGCAAACGTGCGTGCCGCCTTCGCTCACATGATGGTGATCGTGGGTGCAGGCGACGCCGGGCAGACGCGTCAGCCCGGCCGTCGAATCGACCACGCGCATTTTGGGCAAATGCCCGCGAATCTTCTGCAAGACGGGCTGCTCGAAGGGCATGCCGATGGTCAGGTACAGGTGGGCGGCGGCGAGCGAGCGCAACTGTCGCGGCGCGGGCTCGAAGAGGTGGGGATCTTGCCCGGCGGCGACCAGGGTATGCACGACGACGTGGGGCCCACCGATCTGGCGAACCAGCGACGCCTGGGGCGGCAGGCTGACGTAGACGACAACCGGATAGGACTCGGTGGCGGCCGATTCGCGGAACAGGCCGACGCCGCCCCAAACGGCTATGCCCGCCAACGCGGCCAAAAGAACCGCGAGGAGCCCCATTTTGAGCCCGCGAGTGAGCCCGCGAGTGAGCCCGCGATTGAGCCCGCGATTGAGCCCGCTCTTGGGACCTGTTCCCGTCGATTGATCCATCTGGTGTACTTTCCGCTTGTCCGGATTATTCGCAATCGCATACTATTATCCGGCCAGACCTGGAACTGGGTGCCACTGGCGTCTCGCGGAGCACGGGCAAGATGCCCGTGGCACCCAGAGAGCCCGTGGCATCCAGAGAATGCGAACTGGCCGGATACCAGTCGCATTCTACCCGGGTGGGCCACCCTTGAGATAGAGGCACCAGCCCGAGCGTTGCATGTCACACAGAGCGAGGGCCGTCTCGTTTTTTCCTTTTGGCCACCCCCGGCTACGTGAATAAGGCCGGGGTGGTGTGATTGGAAACGGGGGTGTTTTGTTGCGGATTTGTGCAACAATACTCTTGTGGTCGCGTTCGATTTACGTCGTTTTGGGTCGATGCAAGTGATTGCTGACAAACTGTTTATGAGGCGAATCGTTTTTTGCAAGTATCGGAGCTTTTTTTGGGGGTTGTTGCAAAAGCCCTGGCTGTTGGGGGGAGCGGGTGGGGATTTGGAATTGGGGATTGGTCAGACTTTGGTCGCGTGGTGGGCTGGGCGTATGTTTCGGGAGAAGGGGAAGGGGAAATGAGAAAGGGTGTTGGTTGGTGCCTATGTCGCGTGGAGCACGGGCCCTGTCGTTTTTTCTTTTTTCCCTCCTTCCCGTTTCACCGGTCTCGAAGGAAGTCACGTGGCAGAAATGAGTTAGCAATCGCGATACCGGCACACCAAACCCGCTTCACATCAGCCACTTACGTCGAGCAGTGAAAAAAAGCTGTTGCGTTTCGGGCTAGTAGGGGCGCCCTTACGACCTGCAGAATCCGCGTGTCTGGGACCGTGAATCGTTTCGGCCGATTACGCGTCGAACATCTGGGCGAAATTCGGCGAAAACGAAGACTTTTCGGTTTGACACGATCGGAGGATGAGATAGGTTTGAACACCACAAATACGTGGTCATGCTCCCCATGAGGGGGCAGTGACTCGCATGGATGCGGCTTTCGTGCTCGATCACCTTTGAGTTGCCGCCTGAGTTTATTTGAGCTGGACCCAACGACTTTTGTAGGTTGGCCGTCGATCGGCCGTTATTCCGGCATTCCAAGATCGGCGGCCCCAACGCGCTCTTCAAGCATCAATGGATTTCGATGAGCACCCAAGTTCTTCCAGAGCCCAAGCAAGCCGAGTACCACCGCACCCTACGACGAACCGTGCTGGTCATCGACGACGATGAAGCATTGGCGGACGTTCTTTCCCGCCGATTGGAGCAGCAGGGATTCACGAGCAAGACGGCCGACAGCGGAACACGCGGTCTGGCCATCGCCCGGACCGACCGGCCCGACCTGATCTTGCTCGACCTGCGGCTGCCGGACAAGGACGGATTCACGATTTGCGAGGAGTTGGCCGATTCGAGCGAGACGTGTTGCATCCCCGTCATCATTCTCAGCGGATTGGAAAGCCCCGACATCATCCGGCGCGCCCGTGCGGCCGGATGTCATTTTTTTGTACGCAAACCGTACGATCCGAACGCCTTGCTCGTCCTCATCCGTCAGGCCCTCGACGAGTCGAACCGCTGGTTCGAAGAGGATGCGGAGGAATCGCCAAGCGACGACCTGTTCTAAGCGGGATGTTCGACTCCCGAAGGTGAACGTCGTTGCGGCCGGCGAAGCGTCTCGCCTCGGCGAGCGCATGCATTGCCGCGAATACGCGCGCGACGACGGCGTCGTCGACGTTTGTCGAATCTTGGCACGCATTCAGCCGTCCGAAGTGGCCCCTGAAGATCGGAAAAGGGTGGAAACCGATGGGGGCATTCTCTAGGTGACGTTGTCATCAATCAACACCTTTTCCGTTCTTTTCCTTCCGGGTTGCCTTTTTTCCGCATCGTAGGGTGAGTGTCCCCTTCGGCGAAAGTGTTGCGAATTCCAGGATTTCGATTCCGGCATCCTTCGATCTTCCATGCTACGTTTCTGTAGCCTCGGCGAAGCGGCAAGGTCCGCTGATCCTTCCCTCGCCGTTCCTTTCGGACGCGAGTGTTGTAGCTCGCGACCGCGTTTTTTCAACACGTATACGGGAGTCCAAGAAATGAAGAAGTACGCGATGATTATGGTGGCGATCGCGGCAGTTGTCCTGCTGAGCATCGATGATGCCTCGGCGCGAAATCCGCGAAATTCCGGCACGGGCAACAAGACCAACGCCACGTGGCAGAACACGCCGATGGGAAGCGGAAGTCAGACGACCACGCAACCGACCCAGACGCAAATCCAGAAGCAGGCGACCGGACTGTACGGCTCGAACCAAGGGGTCACCACGCAGCCAATGCAACAGAGCCGACAGACTCAGCAAGCTCAACAGATGCAACAGGTCCGCGCGAATGCGCAGAAGCAATTCGGCAACGTGTTCACGTCCCAATGGTATGCCAAGCATCCCGACGCCTGGCAGCACGTCAAGAGCGGCGCCAACATGTGGACAACGGTGAACTCGTGGTCCACTTTGGCCAATTGGGTCAGCGTCAACGCCACCGCGCCGTCGGACTACGTTTTGGTCTATGAAGAGGACACTTACTACCTCAACGACGAAGCCGTGACCGCCGAACAATACATCGTCGACATTATCGACCTTGCCACCGAGAACCAGAGCAACATGGGCACGACCAACCCGAACGACTGGATGCCGCTAGGCGTGTTTGTTGTCACGCCGTCCGGTTCGACCCAAACGCCCAATCGCGTGTTCCAATTCGCGATCCACAAGAACGGCCAGTTGGCCGGCACGTGTTACGACGCTTCGTCGGGCAAGCCGATTCGGATCACCGGATCGCTCGACAAGGAGACTCAGCGCGTCGCCTGGACGCTCGGCGAGAACAATGAGACGGTCATGGAGACCAGTCTGGGCAACTTCGTCGAGAATCAATCGACCGTCACGCTCCATCAGGGGGGTAGCACCGAGACGATGACCATGGTCCGGCTCGAAGGCCCCGTGAAGCAGGCGCAAACGGGCACGACGAACCAGGGATCGACTGGTTCGAACCAACAGAAGTAAGCGAGGGAAACCTCGGATGGAACTGTAGCATCGAGCGGCCGAGTCGGATCACTGACTCGGCCGCTTGGCATTTGCCCGCATTGGTCGAAGGAACGCGGATCGGTCTCGTTGGCGATTCCGTTACGAGGATTTGGCGGTCAGGACGACGGGTAGGTAGTTTTCACGTATTTCTCTCTTATTGGGAGTATCGATCATGAGAAACTGTCGGAATTTGACGTTCGTCGTAGGAATCATCGTGCTATTGGCGGCCCAGCAGGCATTTTCCCGCGGCCCTGGCCGCGGCCCGGCACCGGGCGGTCGCGGCGGTCCGGCCATGGGTAATGCAGGGGCGGGGCCTCGGCCGGCCGGTCAACCGGCGTTCATGTCCCCCGGTTCGGGTCGAGTCCATCAAACGCCGAACATGAGTGGACCGCCGCGAAGAAACCCCGACGATGCGCCCCCTCGACTGAACGCGAATCAAATCCGCGGCCACATAAGTCTTCCGCCACGCGACGGAGGTGGGGCCGCCGTGCATCGTCCGTTGACGCAAGAACAGTGGGAACAGCGAGCTTCGCAGTTTCGATCCCAGGCACGCGGCCGCTACGATAACCTGTTCACGCCCGGATGGTATGCGCAACACCCCAATGCATGGCGATTCAGGCATCCTCACGCGGACCTTTGGGCCGCCGCGCTGACTTGGCCCGCCCTTGCGAATTGGCTGGGAACCACTGTTGCCTATCCTTACGACTACGGCACGGTCTACGGATACGGCGGAGGAGACACCTACTACATCGACAGC
>DOEZ01000153.1 GCA_003532715.1 Planctomycetaceae bacterium | reverse complement strand
TGTGTGGCCCGCGGTCTGCGAACCAAGACCATGGTCGCTTACGAGAAAACGTTGGAACAGTTCCGCGCGTTCCTTCTATCCCGACTCAACAAAGACGACCCGGAAGAAGTCACCGCGCCCGATGTGATGCAGTACCTACAGTACCTGCGGATAGAACGCGATAATGGCAACGCAGCACTCAACCGACAAGTGGTGGTGCTGAGGAATTTCTATCAAGCCATCGTGGCAATGGGGCATCTGATGCCGTCGGACAATCCTCTAGCCCACTTCCCCAAGATCAAGGCAACGCCGAAGAAGTTGCCCGTGACGCTCTCGGAAGACGAGATCGAACGGCTTCTCGATGCGCCGTCGACCGACACCGTTTTGGAATACCGTGATCGGGCGATCTTGGCACTACTTTATGGAACGGGCATTCGTGCCTCGGAATGTGCGGAATTGAAGGAAGAGAATGTCGACCTCGATCAACGAACGATCCTCGTCACGGGTGGGGCATCGTCTCATTACAAGCACACAGGTTTATCTACACGTCACCGCCGATGACCTACGCAAGGCGGCCGAGATCCATCCCATTGGAAGGCTGGGGCCAATCGTTCAGCATCTATTACCCAATGTGAGACTTCCCAAACAACGGATGTCTTGGCGTCAGCAAGTCGGATAAACTCGACCCCAAAAAAACATGGAAAACACTTGCAGGCTACCAGATAATCTGGTATGAAGGATCGCGGTCTGCAATGAAGTGGGTTTTCTGGCACAGTGAAGCAGGCCGTCTCCCCTGCTGAAGGGGACTTGACTCTCAACGCAGATGCAAAATCCTAACGTGACAACACGATGCTCACTTCTGATTGCCACGCGAGTCGAACTAAATACCTTTACGACGTCGAGAACCGCTGGATCGGCCGCGACGTCGACCTCGACGGCGACGGCACGATTGACAGTCGGACTCGCTTCATCTACGATGGTAACCAGATCGTCTTGCAGTTCGAGGGGACGGTGGCGGGCGACGCTGACTCGGCTAGCGACCTGACCGCCGCCAACCTCTCGCATCGGTATTTCTGGCGGCCCGACGCGGTGGACCAACTCATGGCCGACGAACAACTACTTCCCTCGCCCAATATGACAGGGGACGAGGGCGTCGAGTGCCAGGCTGATGCCGGCTCCGACCTCTCGCGGCCCGGTGTCGTCCGTTGGACGCTCGGCGACAACCTCGGCACGATCCGCGACCTGGCTCTTGTCGATGCCGAAACCGGCGCGACGACTGTCGCCAACCACCGCATCTACGACGGCTTCGGCGTTCTGAAGTCGCAGACCGACGCCGCCGTCGATTGTCTCTTTGGCTTCACTGGACGAGCCTTCGACTCCGCGACCGGCGTGCAGGACAACTGGCACCGCAAATACGACGCCGAGGTCGGCCGGTGGCTCAACAACGACCTCATGGGCTTCGCTGCGGGCGACGCGAACACGTGTCGCTACGTTGGCAACAGCCCGACGAATGGCGTGGATCCGAGCGGGCTGTGGACGATTGGGCCCAAGAAGCCAGTCCATGAGACAATAGTAGAGGCAGCCGCAAAGGCAGCTGGGTATGAGTTCTCATATGAGGACAATGGCCAGGGTGGTGTATACCTTGTAGGGAAGGACGTCCGTTTTTTGACTAGTCTCCATGAGGGAACGAAATTCGTGGACACGCCCAATGGTTTGTCAGCGCTTCTTGCACTCTACACCTGGGGTGGGAAGCCCGATGTCGAGAAAATCAAGAAGTTTTGGGGAAAGAATATATACAGGGACACAATCGAGACACACTTTGGCGAACTGCAGTTCCGCCATGGGATGACTCCGCACGATAATCCCATCGGAGCAGCCTCGGCTCTGTCGGCAGTGGACGTGCGGGACAAGATTGTCGAGTGGATTTGCGGCAAGTACCAGGCGGCGCTCGACGCACAAGAAGCCGCGAAGAAGGCCGCGAAGACAGGAGCGTCGCCGACCTCCGTCCATGCTCACACTAGAACGTCTGGCAAGGAACTTGGAATGGCCCTCCACACCATTGCCGATCTCTATTGTCCTAGCCACGTATGGAGAGATGGCGGCCCGCACGGAGCGATCAAAGCATTCCAGGATTATTCGCTGCAGGACTCCAAGAAGCACGGATACGGGGACGATCCGGACCGCAGAGAAAATAAGGCATACTATGCGATGGCGATTAAGCAGAGCACGGAGTTGCTGAACATGTTCAAGGCCGGCAAATCGAAGGATGAAGTCAAGGACTGGCTCCTGAAAGGACCTCTGAAACTTGCTCCTGATGCCGTCAACGGTGGCAAGAACAGCGTCGACCCCGCCTATGCGATCGATGCAAAGACCGCTGGTCCGGCCACGGCCATGGAAACCTACTGGGCCATGGCGTAGAGGGCGGGACGAGAATGATGTATTCCATAGGGAGATTCACATGATGAAGCGAGTTATTATGACACTTTCGGCGGTCCAACTGTTGTATCTCGGTAGTCCGATCAGTCATGCTCAGGCGCCGCCTTCGGCCGCGGACATGCATCGTGAACGAGCGAGGGTGCTCGCTTGCATCATCGAATATCACGGCAAGGTGACGATCGATGACAGTCGCCCGGAGAAGCCGGTCGTTGGCGTGGACTTGAGTTCGACGGAGGTTACGGATACAACGTTGGAACGTATTGCGATCTTATCCGACCTCGAATCGTTGGACCTTAGAAACACGCGCGTTACGAATGCCACGGTGCGCCGCCTCAAGAAGCTGAAAAGACTCAGGTCGCTGAACCTCGCGCACACCAGCGTAAACGATGCTGGCCTGGAAGACGTTGGAGCAATTCGCAGTTTGAGGACGCTGACGTTGGGAGGGGAAGAGATCACCGACGCAGGGTTGACTCACATCGCGGGGCTGACCAATCTGGAAGCGTTGTCGCTGTACCAAACTGGCGTCACCAGCGCTGGACTGCCACGCCTCGGAGGATTGTCCAAACTCCGATCACTGGCCCTTAGCTCCACCAATGTGGATGACGTCGGGCTGCGTCACCTTAGGCCATTAACCAACCTTCAAAGTTTGATGCTAAGCAGCACCAAAATAACCGATGCAGGCATCGATGACCTCGATGGACTGAAGCTTCAGTCGTTGGATCTCTCGGACACCGGCGTGACCAGCAAGGGACTCGCACGCCTGAGAGCGTTTCCCGAACTCCATTCTCTTGATCTGACGCGCACGAAGATTGACGATCGCGGGATGAAG
This sequence comes from Planctomycetaceae bacterium, assembly GCA_003532715.1. Lineage (GTDB taxonomy): Bacteria > Planctomycetota > Planctomycetia > Pirellulales > Thermoguttaceae > UBA11386. Next base: position 863 of record DOEZ01000153.1, on the reverse strand, counting down.
CACCTGCGAGAAGTGGCAAGACTTCGAACTCTAAACTTGGCGTCCACCAAGGTGAGTGATATGGGGCTGGAGGAAATCAAGCCGTTGACGGAACTTGAATCGTTGAATCTGGATGACACACGCGTAACCGATGTAGCGGTTTGCGGTTTCAAGAGATGGACAAAGATGCGATCGTTATCGCTTCCGGGAGGAGTCACCGATGCGGGAATGGAAGGCATCAAGGAACTGACTGCCTTGAGATCATTGGACGTGGGAGGCACTAAAGTGACCGATGCCGGAATCGAACACCTTAAGGGATTGACAAAGCTCCGGTCACTCAACCTGTCGCATACCGGGGTGACCGATGCCGGCTTGGAGAAGCTGAAAGGCTTGAAGGAACTTCGCTCGCTGTATCTGCGCCATGCCGAAATAGACGCCGGTTTAGAGCACCTTGGAGGATTGACGCAGCTTCAGTCGCTGGACTTGGAGAATGCCCGGGTGACCGACGCCGGACTGAAGCATGTCGAAGCATTCACGAAACTGGAAGAACTTAGCTTGTCGNNCACTCGTGTCACGGATGCGGGCCTGGAACACCTCAAAGGTTTGACCAACCTTCGAAAACTGTGGTTGGCGTACACTCAGGTAACGGACGCGGGGTTGGAACACCTCAAAGGCTTGACCAACCTTCAAGAACTGGAATTGTCTGTAACTGACGTCAGGGGCCCCGGTGTGAAGAAACTCAAGCAAGTGTTATCCGCCAGGATTTGGCATACACTGGAAGGCATCGAGTGAAGGCCATCTGTCATCCAAACGCGATCTGGCGTAGCAGATAGAAAGGAAAGCCATGAGTTACGTCTCGATTGCCGCGTTGGCGATGCACCTAT
>DOEZ01000185.1:4076-5618 GCA_003532715.1 Planctomycetaceae bacterium | reverse complement strand
GATAGCCGCCCTCGGCTGTCACAAGGGACCAACACTTCTCGGGACGCCATGCCGCGTTTTGGCATGACTCCGGGATCGGAAGAAAAAAACAACGCGGTTTGCCCCACGGGGCGAGCCGAGCAAATAATCCGAGGTATCCCATCGTGCTGACTGCTCGACCCAAAGTCGCCGAATTGGTGTTCCAGGTTTACGGCCGCGCCCTGCATCCCGAATTGTTCGAGGTCCACGCTTCGCGCACGGTAAAACGAGGCAAGTACGAAGCCAAGATCGACATCACCAGCGCGGGGCACGTGGTCTGCTGGCGTTATGCGGGACTCACGTTGACCGAGGTCGCCACCAGTGCGACCCATCCGCTGCCCGAGCGGCGGCGGCTTCTGTCGGCCAAGCTGCGAGGCCGTCGCAACGAGCACGTGCCGTGCCGCGGCGGGGTTGACTATCAGGTCGGTTTTCAGCTCGAACCGGTCGAACCCGAAATCTTCTGGATCTTTCAACAAGAACTGGCCCGCGACGGCGAGCACAAGGGGATGATCCACCGCTTCGATTCGAGCGGACGAATGGCCCTTGGCGCGTTGAGCTACATCAACGTCGACGTTCGTGATCGCCAACTGCTGGTTCAGGCGTTCCACACCTTCCCCGACGACTACGCCATCGTCAAGAGCGAGTCGCGATTCCGCATTCCGTGAGGAAGCGGGCGATTGCGTCGCTGACGGCATCGGGCCGCTCCATGGGCGACAGGTGCCCGGCGGCGGCGATTTCGACCACGCTCGCGTTGGGCATCGCGTCGGCCATGGCTCGCATTTCGGCGGGCGGCGAGAGAACGTCGTGCTCTCCGACCAGCATGAGCGTCGGCCGGTCGAGGCGGCTCAATACGTCGGTCGAGTCGGGCAGCTGGGCCATTCCGAGCAAAGCGGCCGCCACGCCTCGCGGGTCGGCTCGCCGAATCATCGCCTTCACTCGCTCGACCGCCTCGGGACCATCCTCGAACGTGTTGGGCGCGAAGAGTTTTGGAATCATCGCCTCGACGAGCGACTCGGTCCCCTCGGCCAATACGCGCCGGGCCGTTTCGGAGCGAGTTTGCGCGGCTTCGGGCGCGTCGGCCGCCGCGCGCGTGTCGCACAACACCAACGCGCCGACCCGCGCGGCGTGCTTCCGACAGAACGCCATGGCGACGTAGCCGCCCATCGACAGCCCGACCAACGCGACCGGCTCGCGGACGTCGAGCGCGTCGAGCACCTCGGCCAGATCGTCGGCCATCTGGTCCATCGTCGCCGTGCCCGGGACGACGCGGCTTCGGCCGAACCCGCGCAAATCGGGCGCGATGACGCGGTGCGTTTGCCCGAGCGACTCGATCTGCGCGTCCCACATCGAATGATCGAGCGGAAATCCATGCACGAGCAGCACGACGGGGCCAGTGCCCCGCTCGATGAACGCCAGATGGCTTCTCTTGTCGTCACGCGGTTTCATGATGTTGTTATACACAAGTCTGCCCTCTTTCGACCCGTAGGGTCGTTGCGACAGTAGCCCGGCGATTCATCGCCGGGT
>DOEZ01000185.1:0-4050 GCA_003532715.1 Planctomycetaceae bacterium | reverse complement strand
AACTGCTGGGCTATCATCAAACGTCCCTACGGGACGGAAAAACTCGAACGCGCTTTTGTCTGCAACACGGCAATCACATCGATGGTGTGCAGATAGCCAGTGTATTCTACCCCCGCGAGCAGTGTTTGCCAAGGCCGCAAGAGGGTTTAGGGTCTCGCGTCTTGCGCGGGCTCCGAAGCCTCTCGTGACTACGGCACCCCGAGTGCATGCAATCGGAGCCACCCTGCCGTCCCACGCCTCGGCCTTCTCGTCCACGTCCGACAATGCTATTGGCTCCCACTTCGATCTTCCCCCACGGGAACCTCGAGAACGACGCGGAACCCTATGGGGCTGTTTCTGCCATCGGGCGGGTATCTGCGTCGTTGCGCCGACCGAGCGTACTTGGCGGAATGCAGCCAACTGCCGCCGCGGCGAATCCGGGAGGAGCCGTCGGCGGGACCGGTCGGATCGTCCGTCGGCGAGTCGCGATAATAGTCGGTCTTGTCCCTGTCCACGCACCATTCCCACACATTGCCGTGCATGTCGTAGAGGCCAAACGCGTTCGCGCGAAATTGGCCCACCGGCGACGTGAACACATGGCCGTCGCGATGGTTCGCGACGCCCATTTTCTCGCGATCAACGGCCGATATGGTCATCCAGAGGGCGAACTTCTCGTTCGCCATTGTGTCCGAAACATTGCCCGCCTCCGCCAATCCTTCCGCGTCGTCACCGTGGTGGAATCGCGTCGCGGCCCCCGCGCGGCAGGCATATTCCCACTCGGCCTCTGTCGGAAGACGGTATACCTTTCCCTCCTTCCGGCCGAGCCACTCGCAAAACGCAACCGAGTCGTTCCAACTGACGTTCACGACCGGGTGATTGTCGCTCTGCGGAAATGCGGTGTCGCGCCATGTGTATTTGGGATCGCGTTTGAACGGCTTCTTCTCGTCGCCCGTGTAACCCCATCCGCCCTTTTCGCTCTTTTCCGCGTCGGTCTTATGACCTGTTGCGTTGACGAATTCGCGGAACTGGCACAGCGTTACTTCATAAGACCCGAGGTAGAACGGTTTCGTGATACGCACTCGGTGGAGAGGGCCCTCATCGCGAGATCGTTCTTTCTCGTCGTCGGGGCTGCCCATCATGAACTGGCCCGCCGGGATGAGCCTCATTTTCATCCCGATCGTGTTGGTCCGTTCCACCGGCCGGTCCACGGCCCGGGCGGTCTCCTTCTGGCAACGTTGTGCTTCGGCCGCGTCAAACGGCCATGCCGAGCAGAGCGTTGGATCGATGCGACTCGGCTTTGAACCGTTTTTCACCACGGGCCCTTCTTCGACGGCGGGCGCGGCGAATGTCGTGGGTACACCCAGCCTCGCGTCGTGAAGGCGATGCTCGATCGGTTCGCACCGCCACGTTTCGACGTCAACGGCATCGGGCGCCGCCACGGCCACCGTCAAGAAGGCCAACAACTCGATTGAAACAAGGCTCATGATACTTATCATCTTTCCGTGGTCTCGTAAAACCTGTTTGAATGGAACCCCTAGCGACGCCGAGGATGTCGCTCCGGATGTCGCGCGGCGTCGAGTCGACTGGTCGGCGTCCCTACTCGACCGGAAACGGATCCTGAAACGGAATAAACGAAGCGGGGCCGCGTTGCGGATCCAGCGTTTCGTCCATGAGCGAGCGTTTCGCGGGTTGTTTCGGCTCGGGCGCCGGTTTGCCGAACTTCTCTTCGTACTGCTTGCGAATCGTTTCGAGATGGCGGGCGATCTGGCTGCTGTGGGGCTCGAGTTCGACGGCCTTGATCTGCTGTCGCATGGCCTCCTCGAAATCTCCCTTGACCTGGTAACACCGCGCCAGTGTGTCGTGGTAACCGCCCGTCTCGGGTTGCTCGGCCAACGACTGGCGCGAAAGGCGAATCGCTTCGTCCAGATTTCGNNGGTGCTGGCCAACAGCCACGCCAGGTTGTTGCTCGCGGTGGCCCGATCGGGTCCGGTCAATAGGCTCAATCGCAACTGATCGACGGCCTCCTTGATCAGGTTTTCGATCTTCTGGCGGCGGAGTTCGTCGTCGGCCGAAAGACGGTAGCCGAGAATCAACAGGTCGATGCTGGTCGGATCGATGGCCAGGCCCGCGTCGAGATAGGCGAATTGCTTTTCGCGATCTCCCTCTCTTTCCCAATGGCAGGCCAGGTGGTAGTCCATCTTCGCCATCAGCGAACGAAGACGCAGATTCGTGAGCGGCGTGGGCGGCTGCTTCTTCAGTGCGGCGACGGTCTTCTCGAGCACTTCGGCCGCGCGGAGATCGTCCTGTTGGTCGTGCAACATTTCGACCAACGCCAGCAGGGCTTCATAGACCGCTTCGTCGTCCGGCTTGCCGGTGTCGATCACCTGTCGATATTCCCGTTCGGCCCAAGCGAATCGGCCCTCGAACTGGAGCAGGTAGCCGATCTGCGAGCGCGACCATTGTCCGCGACCCGGCGCGCCGTCGTCGAAGGAAAATGCCTTCTCGGCGGCCGTCTCGGCCAACTCACTCTTCCCCGCGTCGGCGTAACGCTTCGCCAACTGATAGACCATGGTGTTCGGGTTTGCCGCAAGCTGTTCGGCGAACGCACTCGGCAGAACGCCGAGGGTCTCCCACGCTTTCCGTTCGACAAGCCACTCGATGAGCGGAGTCGGGTCGAGCAGCGCCGGGCGGCGAGCCTGGTACATCGCCCGCATCTTTTCGGTCATCCGGCGCGAGTCGCCGCCGGTCCGCGCGATCCAATCGACCTGCCTCGTCACCAGAGCCGTGACGATCCCCTTGTTCGTGTCTTGGTCTTCCTGCCCGAGTAACTCCTCCTCCTGCTTCGTCCACTCGTCCCATTCTTGCCACGCTTCGTCCCGAGCGTCGTGGAACTTCGCGAAACTGAGCAGCCACCGGCTCGGCGGTCGTCCGCCGGGTCGCAGGCTCTCGCGCAGCAGCTTTGCCAGACGATCCAGTCCGACTTGCTCCGTCGGATACGCCTTCATGATCGCCAGCGCGGCCTCCTTCGCCAACACGACCGACGGTTCGTGAAGAACGATGCGACACAACGCGGGAACGCCGCCCGCGTCTTTGAGCGAGGCCAATTGCTCCAACCGCTGGAGTTGTTCCGGCTCCTTCAGGTACGTGAAGTTCGCCAGGAGGGCCACCACCTCGGGCGAATCGCCGGGCCGCGTCAAATCTACCCGCATCAAACGAAGCAGGTAGCGGGCACGAGAGGCAATCTCCAGGTCCTCGTCGTTCCGCGCCGCCTGTAGCGCCTCCTGCGCCGCAAAGCCCAACTTGGTCAACTCCGACTGGGCCGCTTCGCGACGCTCGAAGCGGTCGTCGCCCAATTGGCGGACCAATTGCTCGATTTCCGCGGGCGATGGGGTGGGCGCGACGGCCTCGCGGCTGGCCGACGCGATCGCGGCGGAACGATTTTCGGCCTCGCCCGCCGACGAAGAATCCGTCGCGACGGCCGCCGAGGCGATCAGCACGGCGCGGAACGCCACGACGAAACCCAGACGCCGTCCACAGCAAAATGGAAAAGACGCGGACATGATTCTTCACAAGTGTTTGGACCAACGGCATTTAAGCATATCTCTAAGCATACCTCAATTCGCCGTCGCCGGGCAAGTCGGCGAGACCGCCGTTTCACGCGGCAGCGCTGTGCGGAATCGTGGGGCGAAACACGGCACGGCGCGGCGGCGACGCGGTCGGTCCCTTCGGCGGACGGAAGAACCCGGCGACAACCACACGCCCATTTCGGGGGGTCTAATTCGCGATTTTGTTCCGTGGAAGCGGGAATCCGATTTGGATTTTGTGTGACAATGTGCGATACTGACGGTTCGTTGGGGGCTCGTCATTCAGTATCGACCACGGAACCGGAGGGAAACCTGTGGCAGCCGAAAGCAAAAAGTGTATTGGACGTTCTCACGGGCAAGGCGTGACCTTGGGAGTCGGGCCGCGATTGGTTCTTCTGGCGTTGATCATCGGCCTCGTCGTCGTGGGCTCGACTGGTTGCGAGAGCAAACCCGAGCCATCGTATCCCCAGACTCCGGCGGAGTCGAA
>DOEZ01000516.1 GCA_003532715.1 Planctomycetaceae bacterium | reverse complement strand
CCGAAGACGAGACCATGGAGGTGCTGGTGATTGTCTCATTCCCGAGCCTTCAGACTCGAATCTCGGAAGAGGCATGGGAACAGGACATCATCGATGCCGTGTCTGCCGCGGTCCACGGTTACAAAACGCTCGATGTCGTCGCCGTTCGGGCATTGGAATACGAGGATTGCGATTGGATCTTCGAGGGCGGCCTGCCCATGCCTGACTACGGCGTGACGATCTGGCAAAACGGATCGTGGCATTCGGGTGCCCAAGAATACAGCACCAATTGGGAAATGGAAGGGGACGACCTGCAATCGTTTTTTGACTACCTGGTGGAGAAGGGGTTGGTGAAGAAGTAGCGGAGTATTTCCCGTAGTGGAGAAAAACTGTGATGAAGAAAGCACGGACGCCATCCAAGCCCCACAAGATGTCCGACATCATGAAGGAGACGGCGGAGCAATTACTGCGTGATCCCGAGGGAGCGTCATCGGAGGCGGCTCACGTGGCTCTGTTCTTCGCCAACCTGGCGTGGAACGAGTGTGTCGGGCTTGGAGCCGAGCGAGACGCCTGCTCGAACGTCTGGAAGATGATCGAGGCAGAGAAGCCGGACTTGTGGGACGAGTTGAAGTCGAGGGACATCGACGCCATGATCGATGAACTGGTCGAGTACAAGAAGGCGAACTACCCCGACGATCAGCGGCGAATCCTCACTTGCGGCAGCACGCCTGAAGGAACGCTTCGGGTCGAATGGCTGCCGCCTGCCGAGCCGGGAGTGGATGCCAAGTGGGAGATGCAGCTCTGCGGGATGGTCAGGACCGGACTAGATGAAGAGGCAGTCCGCTTCTTGAAGAAGACACGCAAGATGGCCGAATTCGAAGCCATGATCGAAGTGGCGAAGACGAAGATACGGTTGAAAATGGCATGATGGCGAAACGAAAGAAACCCCGAAAGCCAACGACGACGCCGAAATTCAAGGTCGGCGACAAGGTTCGGGTCAAGCACGGCATCAAGGACACCGACTACCCGGATATTCCGCTGGGCGGCTGGGCGGGGAAGATCACCGAGATTCACGACGACGGCATGTGTACCATCCGTTGTTCCTGTTTAACCAGTTGGGCGACCTCGAATACATCATGCTGCGGCGTGGCAATCACGCCAGCGCGAAGTTCTTCCTCCGCCACGAGGTCGAGCTTCTTCATTTTCAGCGATGCTGCGCCTTCCGCCATTTACATCAGACCAAACCGGTTTGCCCCGTAGTGGGGTTGTCACGCACTGAAGACGACGAAACTGCTTGCCATGGCCAGGAAACCGGGCGATTGACGCGGGCGGGCGCGATGTTTACAATAGCGACCACAATGAACTTGATTCCATTTCAGGTTCAACTTGGATGGGAGAGGTCGGCGGCGCTGAAGTCACCTTTGCGGGCTGCGAGGGCTTCTCTTGGGCGCGCCGAGTTGGCACGCAGGGATCGTCAAGGGCAGTTCCCGGTGAAAATGAAGAAATTGGCTCCTGAGGGAACGTTCTTCACGAATTCTACACGCTGGTACAAATGAGGCGTACGCACAATGACCCGCTGATCTGCAAGCGGACCTTAGGTTTCGACACTCTGATTCTATGTTTGCTTCTGAAAGGACGAACTATGAAAACGACTGGTCTTCGTGTGCGATTCTTTTCTGTTATCCAACATGGTTTTCTGCCGGCTCTCTTTGTCATGCTGTTTTGCGGCACACCCACGCTCGCGTCAGCCCAAACGGTCGACTGGATCAGGCATTTCGGGAGCAGCGTTAAGGATTTCTGTAGTTCCGTGTCGGCGGACAGATTGGGGGGTGTCTATGTCTCAGGATACACGGAAGGAAATCTTGGGGGCATTAACGCCGGCGGGGCAGACGCGTTTGTCAGCAAGTACGACGCATCGGGAGCGTTTGAATGGACTGCACAATTGGGGAGCAGCGGCACCGAGCAGAGCGCAGGCGTGTCGACTGACGGATTGGGCAACGTCTATATTTCAGGTACTACGACTGGCATCCTTGGAGCATCAAGTTTCGGCAGTTATGATGCATTTCTCAGCAAATACAACAGTTCGGGAACACTTCTGTGGACCAGGCAGTTGGGGACAAGTACTAGTGACGTCAGCAATGGCGTGTCGGCTGACGGATTAGGAAATGTCTACATCTCAGGTCAAACCTATGGCAAGCTAGGGGACGCCCACGCCGGTGGCAACGATGCATTTCTCAGCAAATACAACGATTCGGGGACACTTCTTTGGACCCGGCAGTTGGGAAGCAGTAATTATTGGGAAGGCAGCAACGCCGTGTCAGTCGACGGACTGGGAAATGTCTATATCTCAGGACACACCGAAGGAAGCCTCGGAGGTACCGCCAATGCCGGCGGCATGGACGTATTCCTGAGTAAGTACAGTGACTCGGGAATGCTCCAGTGGACCAGGCAGATGGGAAGCAGTGCTGATGATGTCAGCTACGGAGTATCGGCCGACAGATTGGGGAACGTCTATGTCACTGGTCAGACGTTTGGCGACCTTGGAGGCGCCAATGCCGGCTCCAGCGACGTGTTTCTGGCCAAGTGCGACGACTCGGGAACCCTGCAATGGACCAGGCATTTGGGAACAAACTCCTACGATGTAAGCCTTGGTGTCTCCGTCGATAATCTGGGCAACGCTTTTATCTCGGGCTGGACCGGAGGTGTCCTCGGAGAATCGAGCGCCGGCTATCAGGATGCGTTTGTCAGCAAGTACGACGCCTCGGGCACGCTTCAATGGACCGAGCAATTGGGATGCAGCAGCACAGACCGAAGTCATGGCGTGTCGGTGGATGGCCTGGGTCACGTCTATTTTGCGGGCTTCACCCATGGCGACTTCGGAGGTCGACCCGTTGGCAATTCCGATGTTTTTGTTGGGAGAATAACCGACGTGCCCGAGCCGGGCGTGCTGGCGATGGTGGCTTGCTTGGTTCTGCTGGCTGGTCGTTGGGGGCGAGTAAGGTGATGGGCGGTTGCCGCGCGACGGTTCAGTCGAACAAGCGGTGCACCTTTAGTCCTGGTATTGCTTTCTCGAGGTCCGCAATACCGGCATCCGTCACTTTGCTGCGATCGCTCAAAGCCAGGAATTCCAGTTTCGACAGGCCGCGTAAGTGGCGAAGCCCTTCGTCCGTGATATTCGGGCTTGTGATGTCCACGCGTTCGAGCCTCGCGAGTACCTTGAGGCTTTCCATCCCCGCGTCCGTGATCCTGTCGCCCCAGATCGTGAGACATTTGAGATTCCGAAGCTCGCCAAGGTGTCTGAAGCCGGCATCCGAAATAGTGCCGTGTCCGAGCGTCAACCAAGTGAGTTGCCCCATATGCCGCAACGCGCTTAGCCCCTCATCGCTCACTTGGGTATCCATGATTCTAATGCGCGTCACTTGCGTCAACTCGGCAAGTTGTCGAAGGCCGGCGTCATCAAATCGCGTGTGGGCCAGGCCGATCGAACGAAGCTCGGGCAGTGCTTTGAGATGCTTCAATCCGCCGCCGCTCACGCTCGACTCGTCAAGTCCAAGAGAGACCAGACCCGTGAGTTCCTTGAGATGCTCGAGAGCGGAATCGTCGACAGGCGTCTCGT
>DOEZ01000189.1 GCA_003532715.1 Planctomycetaceae bacterium | reverse complement strand
CTGGCTCGACGTTCGTGCCGATGACGAAGTCGCCGCATTGAAAGACACGTATGTGGAGCTGACCTTTGACGGACAGAGAACGGCCCGCGTGCCCATCGGCCAGTTCTTCGGCAACGGCGATGGCACCGTGGATGCTCCACTGAACGTCTTTGAAGACCTCTATCGGACGGTCGGAAGCAATGACATTTTGACGTCCCGATGGGTGATGCCCTACCAGCGCTCCGCTCGAGTTCGTCTTGTCAACGAGGGGAGCCAAGGTTTCATCGTAACGCTTGGGGTCGACTCGGGTCAGTGGACCTGGGACGCTGATTCGATGCACTTCCATGCCAACTTCCGCGAGGAAACCGGCGTGAATACCCGGGGCGGAAACGGCACGACCGACTTCCGCTATCTAACCGTGCGAGGTCGTGGCGTGTACGTCGGCGACACATTGTCGATGAAGAACGGATCCAGCAGTTGGTGGGGCGAAGGCGATGAGAAGGTTTACGTGGATTACATTGACGCCAACGGCGCGGGACACCATGCCCGACCCGATCACATCGGCACGGGCAGCGAAGACTATTACGGGTATGCTTGGGCCCACGCCGATACTTTCAACACGGCCTTCATCGCCCAGCCGACCGGCACGGGCAACAACACGGCCGGCGGGCGTACCGTTAACTCGCGTGTGCGGGCCTTGGACGGCGTGCCTTTCAACGAGTCGTTCAAGTTCGACCTCGAAATGTGGCATTGGGCCGAAACCCAGGTCGACTACGGCGCGACGACCTACTGGTACGGCCGCCCCGGCGCATCGGCCATGCGAGTCGCCGCCGATCTCGGCGCCGACTACCAGACCGGTCACGACTTCTCCGGCGGCGGCATCGCGGACACGGCCGGGGACGGCCAGTGGGTCTACCTGTCGTCGAGCGCCGCGAATCCCTCCGCCCCAGCGGCACAAACCGCGCCGTTGGCCTACGGCGTCGTCGGCGGTGCGAGCAATTATGGCTACGGCGGCGGCCAGAACGGCCACAATCTGGCGGCGATCTCCGATCAGTATCTTTTTGCCGACGCCAGCGGCAACATCGGCGTACAGGGCCAGCCCGGCTACCACGAGTTGGCCATGCATCCGGGCGGCATGGTATGGAGCGGCGGATTCGAGGGCGATGCCGACATGCCCTACGCGGTCGCCCGCTGGATTGCCGGCGCATCTTCGACGGGTTTGGCCAACGTGAACGGTTCGGTGCGAAATTTCATCAACACAAACGACAGCGTCGATTTCCATATCTTCGTCGATGGCACTCTCAAGTTCTTTTCCGAGGGCATTATCGGAACCATGCCCGAGGCGTACTTCGACTTCGACGTCATAATCGATGAGGGAAGCGTGATCGACTTCGTCCTGGGCAACGGCGGGTTCGGCAACCTCTTTGGCGACGAAACCTGGCTCCGCGCTATCATCCTGGTGCTCGAAACGTCGATGCCCGAGCCGATCCCCGGCGACGCCGATGGCGACGGCCGCGTCGACGACCTGGATGCCAAAGCACTCGCCGCCAACTGGGGCCAAACCGGCGGCTGGGCCCAAGGCGATTTCAACAACGACGGCCTGATCAATGCCCTCGATGCGTCCATCCTGGCCGCCCACTGGGGCCATGGCATACCGACCGAGCAAGGCAACCCATCGACGGCCGTGCCCGAGCCGACCGTGTTGGCGATGCTGGCGTTCTACTTGGTTCTGCTGGCCGGTGGCCGCTGGCGGTGAGAACTTCAAGAGAGAGCTTCACGAGAACTTTGCGGCTTCGCGTGAGCGCGCCCCCACTCCCGCCCCTGGCCCAATTCTTGGCCTGGAAACCCAGCAGCCCCCATGCTATGACATTACCCGACGCAACCCCGTGGTGGGTTGTGGGGTAGTGCATCAGTGGTCGGGGATCACCGTGGCTGGTCGACAACCTAGCCGTTCCCCCGCCCCCAATCCCCAATCCCTAACCACCCCCTCGACAGCCAGGGTTTTCGCAACAAACCCCCCAAAAGGAAACTCCGCCACTTACGAAAAATGAGACAACCACTAAACCACTATCCATCAAGCACTTAACGACTATGTCCAACGACGTAACTCAAACGCAAAAGTGAAGAGTGTTGTTGCATAATTCAACCCTCATTTCGCGCCAATCGGACACAAAAAGAATGAACAAGCCGTCCACGCCGCCCCGAGTTCCTCATCACGAATTCCCCCGCGTCCTTGCGCCTTCGCGTCTTTGCGTTAAGAACCCACGCCCACAAGGACGGGCAAGCCGTCCATGACGCCCTTGGGGATGGAGACGACATGAACCGTTTTCTGCTACGCCGCGACCCGGGCGGTCGATTCCATCAGCCGGATCATCGCATGATAGACCATATCGACCGACAGCTCGCGCATGCAGCGATGATGGCCCAGCGGGCAGGTTTGTTTGTTGCAGCCGATGCAATCCAGATCGACGTAGAGGTTCGAGGCCTGTTGCGTTGGGTTTTCGCTCCAGACGGGCAGCATGGGGCCGAAGAGCGTTACGACAGGCTTGCCCAACGCGGCCGCGATGTGGCGCGGTCCGCTGTCGTTCGAAACCATCAGGCGGCATTTCGCGATGCACGCCTTTGCCACGCCGATGCCCAACGGCTGATCGGCCATCGAGAAAACCCGGTTCGATCCGCCGTGGCGAACGACCTCGCGCGCGACGCGGCGCTCCTTGGGCCCGCACGTCACCAGCACGTCGTGGTCGAGCGTTGCGACGATCCGCCGGGCAAGCAGGCCGAAGTGCTCGACCGGCCAGAGCCTTGCGCTGCCGTGGACGCCGCTCGTGTTCAGCGCGATCACGCGGCCGTCGTCGCGAAGCCCCAAGTCGCGCCACGCCGCGTCGGCCGCTTGCCGGTCGGCCTCGGTCGTATGCAGTTCAAGCTGGCGCGACTCGGCCGGGCAGCCGACCGTTTCGGCCAGCCGCGAGTAGTAATCGACCATCGGTTCCTGAACGCGACGGCCGTTCCATCGCTGCGGATGGAGTCGATCGGTCAGGAGCAGCCCGCGACCTTGGCCGACATAGCCGACGCGGCGCCGGGCCGCTCCGCGCCATGCAACCAGGGCGGAAAGGAACGAATCGGTCATCAGCACTGCCAAATCGAACGGCTCGTCGCGCATCCGCCCGAC
>DOEZ01000446.1 GCA_003532715.1 Planctomycetaceae bacterium | reverse complement strand
CAAGGTTTGCATCGCCCCACCCTACGGTATCGTAAATCAACAACCAGGACGAATTGACTCGATGGGCGTACCACAGGTGGTGATAGTCGGCCGGCCCAATGTCGGCAAATCGAGCCTCTTCAATTGGCTCGCCGAACGCCGGTTGGCGATCGTCGATGCGACCGCCGGCGTCACGCGCGACCGGATGAGCCACCTCATGGAAATTGACGGTCGGTTCTTCGAGATCGTCGATACGGGCGGAATGGGCATCAAGGACGTCGATAATCTGACGGAGCACATCGAAGAGCAGATTCAAACGGCCATCGACGAAGCCAGCCTTATCCTCTTCGTTGTCGATACACTCGAAGGCATGGTCCCGCTCGACGAAGAGGTTGCCAAGCGGCTGCGTCAGGCCGACGCGCCGGTCGTCTGCGTCGCCAACAAGACCGACCAAGAACACGTCCGAAGCCAGGCCGACGAATTCTACCGGTTTGGGAAGAAGATTGTCGCCGTGAGCACGAAGCAGAACCGCGGCAAGCAGGAACTGCTCGACGCCATCGCCGAACGGCTGCCCCAGGTCTCCGACGACGAGGAGTCGCTGATGGGCGAGCCCGAGATGCGCGTGGCCATTGTCGGCCGCCGCAACACGGGCAAGAGCACGATGGTCAACACGCTGGTCGAGGCGAACCGGATGATCACCAGCGAGGTGCCCGGCACGACGCGCGACAGCGTCGACGTTCGGTTTGAGATGGACGGCAAGGGTTTTGTCGCCATCGACACGCCCGGCTTCCGCCGCCGCAAGAGCGTCAACACCGACATCGATTTTTACAGTACGCACCGGGCCCAGCGGAGCATCCGCCGCGCCGACGTCGTGCTGTTGTTCTTCGAGGCGACCCAGCGCATCAGCAAGGTCGATCGGCAGCTTTGCGACTACATCGCCGAGCAGTACAAGCCGTGCATTCTGGTCGTGAACAAGTGGGATTTGCTGGTCGGAAAGATGCCGACCGAGAAGTGGGTCACCTATCTGCGCGACACGTTCCGCACGATGTGGTACGCGCCGATCGCGTTTGTCACGGGTCAGACGGGCCACAACGTCAAGACACTGTTCAACCACGCGCAGATGCTCTTCAANNCACGCCCGAGTTGAATAGGCTGGTCAAGGCCGCATTGGAACTCAACCCCCCGCCGGTCACCAAGCACCGCCGTCCGAAGATATTCTATGCCACGCAGGTGGCCGTCCAACCGCCGACGATCCTGCTGTTCTGCAACGAGCCCAAGTCGTTTTCGGCGACCTATCGGCGGTATCTGCTGGGTGTGTTTCGCGATCAACTGCCGTTCGGCGAGGTGCCCATCAAGCTCTATCTCCGCAAACGCGAGAGTCACGAGCCGGTCGAAGGCTCGAACGACGTCGCGGAGGGCGACGACGATGCGTGACCAACGACCGGCGCGAAGCGTCGCCGTGGTCGGGGGGGGCATCGCCGGTCTGGCGGCCGCCCATCGTTTGATCGAACTGGCTCCCGCGACGCACGTCCGGCTGTTCGAGCGCTCCTCGCGACTTGGCGGCGTGATCGAAACGGTCCACGAGCAGGGCTTCCAGGTCGAACTGAGCGCCGACAATTTCATCACCACCGTGCCTTATGCTTTGGACTTGTGCCGGCGGCTCGGGCTGGCGGACGAGTTGGTCCAAACCGACGCGGCCTATCGGCAGACCTACGTTGTCCGTCGCGGCCGGCTCCACAAGCTGCCCGACGGATTTCTCATGATGGCGCCGACGCGGATGTGGCCGTTGGCGCTGACGCCCCTGTTGAGCCCCTGGGGCAAGCTTCGCGCGGGGCTCGAATACTTCCTTCCGCCTCGCCAGGGCGACGACGACGAAAGCATGGCGTCGTTCGCCAGCCGGCGGCTGGGCCGCGAGGCGTTCGAACGGCTGGTCGAGCCGCTGGTGGGCGCGGTTTACGCGGGCGACGTCGAAAGGCTCTCGGTCAACGCCACGCTGGCCCGGTTCCGCGACATGGAACGCGAGCACGGCAGCCTGATTCGGGCCATGCGCCGCCAGATGGCCGCGCGGCGTAAATCATCACGAGGCGCCGAAGCCCAAAGCGGCGCCCGCTATAGCATGTTCGTCACGCTTCGCGACGGGCTTGAGTCGCTGGTCGACGCGCTGGCCGCGCGATTGCCTCAAGGTGCCGTGCGGCTCGACACGNNCCGATCCAAGGCGGCCAGTGGCGAGTCCACGCCGGCGCGACGGAAGAGACGTTCGATGCGATCATTCTCGCCACGCCGTCCTACGTGTCGGGCGAACTGCTCGGGCCGCTCGATAGCGACTTGGGCCGGTTGCTCGGCCAGATCGAACATTCGGGGACGGCCATCGTGTCGTTGGGCTTCGACGAGCGCCAGATCGGCCACGCGATGGCCGGCGCGGGCGCGGTGGTCGGAAAGACCGAGAACAGCCCGATTTTGGCCGTCAGCTTCAGCAGCCGGAAATACGGCCACCGCGCGCCGGAAGGTAAGACGGCCCTGCGCGTGTTCGTCGGCGGGGCACGCGCGCCGGAAATGGCCGAAATGGAAGACGGCCGGCTGGTCGAGATCGTCTTGAACGAGCTCAGCGGGCTGCTCAAGATTTCGGGCGAGCCGGTCTACACGCGCGTCGCCCATTGGCCGCGAACGATGCCGCAGTATTACGTCGGACATCAGGGGCTCGTCGCGCGGATCGAGCAGCGCGCGGCGCGATTGTCCGGGCTGCAACTAGCCGGCAACGCCTATCACGGCGTGGGCATTCCCGACTGCATCGGCGGCGGCGAGCGTGCCGCCCAACGGGCTCTCGATGGCAAGGACGCGGCCTACGGCGTGTAGTGCATCGGCGCGCCGGGGCCCAGTGGCAGTTCTAGCAGCATCCACACGATCGACACGGGGATGCGAACCAGTGCGATCGCGATCGAATAGGGAAGCATCAGCGCGATGATCGTGCCGATGCCCGTCTCCTTCACGTATTTCTGGGCGAAGGTGATGATCAGCGGAAAATAGGGCAACAACGGGGTCAAGATGTTCGTGTACGAATCGCCGATGCGGTACGCCGCCTGGGTCAACTCGGGCGAGTAGCCCATCAGCATGAACATGGGCACGAAGATCGGCGCCATGATGGCCCACTTGGCCGATGCGCTGCCGATGACGATATTGACCAGCGAGGCAACCAGCACGAACGCCACGATCAGCGGGATGCCCGTCAGATTGACTGCCTTCAAGGCGTCGGCGCCGGCGATGGCCGTGATAATGCCCAGGTTGGACCAATTGAAGAAGGCAACGAACTGCGCCGCGACGAACGCCAGGACGACGTAGCCTCCCATGCTCGCCATCGAGTCGGCGGTCATCTTCGCCGCGTCCTTATCGCTTCGGATTGTCTTGGTGATCAGTCCGTAGACGATCCCGGGCAGAATGAAGATGATCATCATCAGAGGGACGATGCTGTCGAGCAAGGGGCGGATGCCGCCGTCGGCGTCGCGGAGAATGCCGTCGGAGGGAATGGCCATCCACGCGACCAGGGCCAGCGTCGCCGCGACCACGAGAACGGCCGCCGCCAGGCCCTTCTTTTCCTCGGGCTTGATGCGGTCGTCCTCCTTGACGAGGCCTTCGATCTCCTTGTACTTTCCAAGCCGAGGCTCGACGATTCGCTCGGTGACGTACCAGCCCGCCAACGACGTGACGGGCACGAGTGTCGCCATGATCCACCAGTTGGCGGTCGGGTCGACGACGTATTCGGGACTGACGATCCGGGCGGCCGTTTGGGTGAAACCGGCGAGCAGGGGGTCCAGGGAGGTTATGATGACATTGGCGCCGAAGCCGCCCGACACGCCGGCGAACGCCGCGGCCAGCCCGGCGAGCGGATGTCGCCCCATGCCCCAGAAGATCGCCGCGCCCAGCGGAACAAGCACGATGTATCCGGCGTCGGCGGCGATGCTCGAAAGCTGTCCGGCCGTTACCAGGGCGATCGTGATCAGCCACGATGGCATCCACGAAACAAACGCCCTCAGGCCGACCGCGATCAGGCCCGTCCGCTCGGCGACGCCGATGCCCAGCATGACGACAAGCACCACGCCCAGCGGGGGAAAGTCGGTGAAGTTCTTCGTCATGTTGACGAGCATGCGCTGTATCTGCTCGCCGCTGAGCAGATTGACCGGACGGACCTCCTCGCCAGTCGTGCCGGGACGAACAACTACAACGCCCGCCATGCTCGCCACCCACGACGCAATCAACACGAAAGCGATGAGGATGAGGAACAAGGTGACCGGTTGGGGCAGCTTGTTGCCGGCATACTCGACCTTGTTCAAAAACCTTGCCAGAAAGCCGGGCCGCGAACCGTCTTGTGCCATTTGCATTTCCTCGATGGGCCCCCGGAAAAAACCATCTTCCCACGACGTCCGACATGACGCCATCGTAGCAGGGCCGCGAGGCCGGGTCAATCATTCACTCCCCCCTTGCTTTCGCTCCGAAAACCGCAAATACGCGTTGTCGCGGAAGGCGGGGAGGTTTTTCGTCCAGGCCGTTGCTCCGACCGTCGCGCTGCGATAGGCTTACGGTCGTCTGTATTCCCCTTAACCGGTCCGACATCGCCCGACCCGTCCTCCCAGCCCACTTTCTCCCGTTGACCCCGTCCGTTCCCGGTCCCGCAAGAGGTGGATGCCATGTTGCCTTGTCTGTTCACGCTGATCGTACTTTTGGCCACGCCATCGGCTTCGATGGAACTGCACGTCTCTCCCTCGGGCAACGACGGCAGCCCCGGCACTCGCGAGATGCCGCTGGCCACGCTCGTCGGAGCGCGCGACGTAGTCCGCGCGAGAAAGGCCCAGGGAGACCTGGACAAGCCGGTCCGCGTCATCGTGGCCGACGGACGGTATCACTTAGCCGAGCCGCTTGTGCTTCGGCCCGAAGACGGCGGCACGGCGACGGCCCCGATCATCTACGAGGCGGCTCCTGGAGCTCGGCCGGTCTTTTCCGGCGGCCGGACGGTCGGCGGTTGGACGCCGCGGGGCGACGGCGTCTGGACGACGCACGTTCCCGAAGTCGCCGCCGGAAGATGGTATTTCGAGCAATTATTCGTCAATGGCCGCCGAGCCACGCGGGCACGCGAGCCAAACGAATTCTACTTCTACATCCAAGAAGTCCGCGAAGAGAAGTTGGGCGACGCAGTGGCCGGGCGGCGGGGCGATGCCCGGCAAATCGTCAGGCTACGGCCCGACGAATTTCGCATTCTCGCGGGCTTGAAGCCCGACGAACTGGCCGACGTACACTTCATGGTCTATCACAAGTGGGACAATACGCGGCGGTTCATCGACCGGCTCGACCACGACGGCCGGGCGTTGGTGACCACGGGCGAGGCCATGAAGCCGTGGAACTCATGGCAGCGCAACTCGTGTTATCATATCGAGAACTTCCTCGCCGCGCTCGACGCGCCGGGCGAGTGGTTTCTGGCTCGCGACGGAACGCTCTACTATCGCCCCCTGCCCGGCGAAGACATGCTCAACGCGGTCGTGGTCGCCCCAGCGGTCGAGCGCTTTCTCGTTATCGAAGGCGATCCGGCGAGCGGACGGTGTGTCGAGCACGTGACGATTCGCGGGCTTACGTTTCACCATGCCCAATGGCTCACGCCGCCCGAAGGATTCGAGGCCGCGCAGGCCGCAGCGCCCATCGAGGCCGTGGTCATGGCCGACGGCGCGCGAAACGTGACCATCGAGGATTGCGAATTCGGCCATTTCGGCGTCTACGGCGCGTGGTTTCGCAAAGGCTGCCGCGAGTGCATGCTGCGTCGATGCCACGTGCATGACACCGGCGCAGGCGGGGTGCGAATTGGCGAAACCCGCATCGCGCCGGTCGAGGCCGAGCGAACCAGCCACATTACAATCGACAACAACATCATTCGCGGCGGCGGGCGAATCTTCCCCTGCGCCGTTGGCGTCTGGATCGGCCACGGTTCCGACAACGCCGTCACCCATAACGAAATCGCCGATCTGTACTACACCGGCATCTCGGTCGGCTGGTGTTGGGGATACGGCGAAAGCCTTGCCAAACGAAACCGGATCGCCTTCAATCACGTCCATCACATCGGCTGGGGAGTGCTCAGCGACATGGGCGGCATTTACACGCTGGGCCCGTCGGAGGGCACCACGGTCGTGGGCAACGTCTTCCACGACATCTATTCGTACTCGTACGGTGGCTGGGGACTCTACACCGACGAGGGTAGCTCGAACATTCTTTTCGAAAACAACTTGGTCTATCGTACGAAAACTGGCGGGTTTCACCAACACTACGGCCGCGAGAACATCATTCGCAACAACATCCTGGCATTCAGCCG
>DOEZ01000228.1 GCA_003532715.1 Planctomycetaceae bacterium | reverse complement strand
TCAGGCGGGCCGGATTTAATCCAGACCGAATGATCCACGGGCGCGCGGGGTGAGACGGTCGGCTCTCGGTGGTTGGCCGTTGCTTGGGGCAGTCCGCGCCCGTGTGGTCGCGCCAGCTTTACGTGCGTGGCGAGAACTGTATGATTCCCAGGAGAACAACCCGATGACCGGCAACGGAGTGGAGTATCAATACGCCATTGAAATCTATAAGAAGGGCGACCCCGGAGCGCATTTGGGGACGGAGGCGGTTTTGCCCGACTTCGGCCCCATCCAAGAAGGTGCCGTCTTCGAAGCGATCCGTAAGGATCGCGACCGCCCCGTCGTCCTAGATCCGGAGGAATGTCAAGTCGAACCCCGTTGGGACAAGAGCCTCGGCTTGCCGTATTTGTCGGGCCTGAAGGCCGTCGTTGCGAGGGAAAACCGTCCGACGGTGACGTATGACATCCCGCTCGGCTACTTCGACGCAGCCGCGAGGGCCGTGTCGTCGCCGCTGGTCGAAGCTGGCAAGCTGATAGTCGGTGAAACGTTTGAATACCGGGTTCGTGCCCACCCGCGCCATGCGGAAGCGGCGGTGACACGGGCGTTGGAGCCCCGACCTCTGTTCTCGGTAAAACGGGGCCAAGTGCCTCTCGCCGTGGATGAGCAGTCGTTCGCCGAGTTTGCCGTTGCGGCGACTCCGTGTGGTGTCGAGGATGACGACCAGATGCCCGCGCTGATACCGCAAACGGTATTGGACGAAGTGTTCGAGTTGAGGCGTCAGGCCGAGGCCGCCGAAACGGGCGGAATTCTGATCGGAAATCTGCATCGGGACGGCGATTGCGGAGAACTGTTTCTGGAAGTCACGGCCCAAATCGCGGCACGGCACGCAGAGCAGGAATTGACGCGGCTCACGTTTACGCCTCGAACCTGGGCCGCCGTCGACGCGGCCATTTCCTTGCGGGGGAAGAAGGAGATGTACGTCGGTTGGTGGCACACCCATCCATCCGGGCACTGGTGCGATCAATGCCCTGCTGAAACTCGAGCCAAATGCACGATCGCGGGCAAGCTGTCCGGTGATTTCTTCAGTTCACAAGACGCGGCCCTTCATCGCACCGTGTTTCCCCAGGGTTTTTGCGTGGCGCTGGTGATTAGCGACCACTGCGACAAACCACACGTTCCCCTGTGTCGCTTGTACGGCTGGCGGCATGGAATGGTCCGGCCTCGCGGTTTTCACATCCTTGGCGCCGACGCCGTCCCGGCGACGCCTGCAGACCGCTGTTCCCAGAAAGGTATAAACCATGTCAGAAGTCTCTGATCGCACGCGGAGGGAGCATCTGTTGTTGACCATGCTCAACGCAACCCGCGACGATTCTTCCGGTCTCGAAGATATATGTCGAATCCTCAAGAGCATGCGCGACGGCTCTCCGGAGGAAAATCGTCATCTCGATCAACTCCTTCTGGGAAAGATCAGCCAACTGAACAAGGGACTGAGGCAAGCTCAATCGAATCTGAATGAATTCAAGGAACTACTGGACAAGCTGATTGCGCCCCCTTGGTCGATGGCCGTCTTCCCTCGGACCGTGGATACGCCGGACGGGCGGCGCGCCATGGTGCATCACAACAACGCGCGTCGCGTTGTCAACATCGCGAACGACGTCGATCTGAGCTCCTTGGAGCGAGGCGACGACGTGTACCTGAACGCCGACATGAGTGCCCTGGTAGCCAAGGCGCGAGACGGCGGGGAGCTATGTGGCGAGACGGCCCTGTTCGATCGCTACACCAGCGACGGACGCCTTGTGTTGCGGTATCGGGACGAGGAGTTGATTGTCGACACGGCCGCCCCCCTTCGCGAGGTCTCGCTGGAACGCGGCGACTTGGTTCGCTGGGATCGATCCGTTTGGATGGCGCATGAACGAATCGAGCGAGCTGATGGCCGACAGTATCTCTTGGGTGAAATTCCCGACGCCCAATGCAATCAGGTGGGCGGTCAACTCCGCGGTCTCAAGGCCCTACTCGAAATGATGACGGCCCGGTTCAGCGATCCGGCCATCGCCGCGATGTACAGGCAGGATGGAAGACAGGCTGTCTTGATGGNNAGGACCTCCGGGCTGCGGCAAGACCCTTCTGGCTCGTGTCGCCTGTGCCGAAATCTCTCGGAAGACAGGCAAGCAATGCCGTTTCGCGGTGGTCAAGCCGGCCGAATGGTGGGATCCTTACGTGGGCGTCACCGAACAGAACATCCGGAACTGCTTTCGTGCCCTGGGCGAGGCGGCCCAGGACACCGGCATGGCGGTACTGTTTCTCGATGAAATCGAATCGATTGGGCGCAGCCGTGGGTCGGCGGTGGGCCAGCATGCGGATCGCTTCCAGACGGCCTTCCTGGCCGAGATGGACGGGTACCGCGACCGAGGCAACGTGGCCGTTATCGCGGCCACCAACCGAAGAGACCTGTGCGACCCGGCCCTGCTGGATCGGTTCGATCTGGTGATTCCGGTCGAGCGGCCTGACATGCGAGGCGCTCGCGAGATATTCGAGATCCACCTGCCCGAATCGATGCCCTACTCGCCCAACGGGGAGGCGGCTGCCGATACGCGCCGGGAAGTAATCGACCGGGCCGTCTCTCGATTGTACAGCCCGAACGGCGACAATTCGCTATGCACGATCCGTTTTCGTGACGGAAAAGAACGGGTGGTCGTGGCGCGCGAACTGGCCAGTGGGCGATCGATCGAACAGATTTGCCGGGCAACCGCCAAGAAGGCGTATTTGCGTTACCTTGACACGAAAGAACACGGTGTCCGAGTCGAAGACGTCGACGAGGCCGTTTCAGAGGCCGTCGAGCGGTGGGCGACCACGCTGACTCCGGGCAACGCAAGCGCGTACCTGTCGAATTTGCCGCAGGACATCGACGTAGTGGCGGTCGAACCGGTCACTCGGCGCCTCGGCGGCAGCCATCAGTACGTTCACACCCGATAGGAGCCTTGAGTCATGCATCACCAACTGGAAGCATGTGTCGCCAAGGTGCTTGGTGCGGATGTCGAACTGGGCAATTTCATTCTTGGAATGGACTGCGCCGCGGGAACCGGTGCGGCGGCGTCGAAGAGCCTCTTGCGTGAGATGCCCGGTTTTCCTCAGTACGGCCGTGGCGGCGTCCAGGAGTGTGACGCACAAGATTGGGGGCGGAAGTTCCTCGCCTCGNNGAATTGTGCATTCCGGAAGTCCGTGGTGCTCATGACTACGTGGCCGCATGGCATGCGATGCTTCTGTTTGCGCGTCAGGCCGCCGAGCGCGCCAATGCGCGAGTACGCGACGGCCAGCGGATCCATGTCCTCGTCAATAACTCCGACGGACTGGGACATTCCTACGGCGGGCATCTGAATGTCCTACTCTCCCGGCGAGGTTGGGACAACCTCTTCCATCGGAAACCGCATTACCTGGCCTACCTGGCGTCGTACCAAGTGTCGAGCATCGTCTTCACCGGCCAGGGCAAGGTCGGTGCCGAAAACGGAGNNATTTCGCCATGACGATCGTCGGATCTCAGACCACGTTCGACCGACCGATTGTCAATTCCCGCGACGAGCCGCTCTGCGGGAGTTCGGACGCAAATGCATCGGGCCGTGCTTTACGACAGAAGCTTGCCAGATTGCATTGTATCTTCTACGACAGCAATCTCTGCCACGTCGCGAATCTGTTGAAGTGCGGCATGATGCAAATCGTGTTGGCGATGCTGGAAATGGAGCGCATCGACCCAATGCTGATCGTCGAGGATCCCTTGAGGGCGCTAAGGAGTTTCGGTCACGACACGACGCTTCAAGCCCGCGTGCCCATGGCTTCCGGACGGCGATTTTCGGCGGTAGAGCTACAACTGCTCTTCCTCGAAAGAGCCCAAGACCTCCACCAGCGGGGCGACCTCGAAGAAGTGGTCCCTCGGGCCGGTGAAATCCTCTCGTTGTGCGACAAAACATTACGGGAGTTGCACGCCGGCAATCTCGACGCGCTCGCCGGACGGTTGGACTGGGTACTCAAATTGCGGATACTGCAAGAGGTCTTGGCACAACGCCCTCGGTTGACGTGGCAATCGCCCGAAATCAAGCAGCTCGACCATATGTACTCGAGCCTCGACGCCGACGGACTCTATTGGGCCTACGAGGACGCGGGGCTGGTCGATCGCGTGGTCACCGCGGGAGAAATCGAACAATTAACGCATGAGCCGCCCAAAGACACTAGGGCCTACACTCGGGCCATGCTATTGCGTCTTGCGGGAATCGATCGTCTCGGCCGCATCGACTGGGATTCGATCCGCTTCAGGCTGCCGGGACCCAACGGATGGCCCCGCTTCCGTTCACTCGATTTGTCCGATCCTCGCGAAATGACCGAGAACGACATGGGACATCTCTTTCACGAGGACCGAATGCTGGAGGAAGTGCTCGATGCCTTGATGGACATGGGGCCGGAGGAACTTTCGCGGAACCACTGTCTCTCGAAGTCGGTTTCGAGTCAGGAAGCGGCGGAAACGCGATTGTTGCCGGCGCCCGAAACGACCGTCGTGGACTACCGTGCCGACGGTCGCGTCGCGGAAGCCGTAACCACAGTACCCCAGGAACCCAACCACGACGGAGAATAGAATCATGCGATTTCGCGAACGACTCGACCACACTCGGAACGAACTGGCGGACATCCCGGCGGGCAACCCGGGTGGGACGCCGCTCGAACAAACGCGGCAAGCGGGAGAACACCTTTATCAAGCGGCCTCGGGAGCCATTGACCACGCGCTTTCAGGTGACTCGACGGCATTCCTCCAAGCGACGCGGCAAGCAGGAGGACAGTAGCCGTGGCACAACGGATGTTTGGCCTGGAAACCGAATATGCTCTGTCCGCCTTGGGGTCCTTTTGGGAGACCGTTGAGCCGACTTGGCTCGCTCCTCGTTTCATGGAGGTTGCCCGAAGGAGTCTGCCACATCTGTCCAGCGGACTTGGTCCAGGCATATTCCTCGAAAACGGAAGTCGATTCTATATCGACACCGGAGCGCATCCGGAACTGGCCACCCCCGAACTGGTCAACCCCTGGGATGCCTGTCGCTACGTGCTTGCGGGAGACGAAATACTCGCCGGAGTGGCCGACAGACTCGTCCAGACACAACCGGGAATTGCCGAGATCGTTCTGACACGCGGGAATGTCTGCCACGGTCCGGCAATGCCGACGAGCTGGGGTTGCCACGAATCGTACGGCCATGAGGCCGATCCGGAGACAATGGCGTCGGAACTGATGCCACACCTGGTTAGCCGCCTCATCTATACGGGGGCCGGCGGCTTCAATAACCTATCGGCGGGAATCGAGTTCATGCTCTCTCCGCGCGTAGCACACCTCGAACAAGTCATGTCGGAAGGATCAACTCACGCGCGAGGCATCTGCCACTGCAAACACGAGTCGCTCAGTCGGCGAGGCTTCTCGCGACTTCACATACTCTGTGGCGAAAGCAATTGCTCGCACACGGCCATGTGGCTAAAAACGGCCGTAACGGCCATCGTGGTGGCAATGATCGAAGCGGGGCTCGAACCGTGCCGCGCCATCCGGCTATGTCGTCCGCTGGTCGCCATGCGACGATTCGCCGGGGATGTCGAGGGCAAGTCTCGCGCATGTTCGCTGTCCGGGCGATGGTGGACGGCCCTGGGGATGCAACGCCACATCCTCCATCAGATCGAAACGCATGTGGACCATCCGATCATGCCTTCCTGGGCGCCCGAGGCATGCGATTCACTCCGCGTGGTCCTGGATCGAATCGAGGAAGGTCCCGCCGGGGTGGCGAAGTCGTTGGATTGGGGCATTAAGTTGGCGCTGTATCGGGAATTCGCGCGGCGTCGAGGTATCCGATGGGCGTCGATCCCCGCTTGGAGCAAGGTGATCGTCCGTTTGGATCGCGCACTTAAGCAGGTCAATGGCGCAACTCGCCCTCAACGGCTTGATGCGAGAGTTCTGTGTTCAGGCGGTCCCATCGCCGACGAAGTCCAGCAACTGACGCCCTTTCTCGACCAGAACGACATCAAGTGGAGTCAATTCGATGAAGTCCTCGGTTTTCGGGAGGAACTGTTGGCCTTGGAGACACGATTCAGTCAATTAAGCGATCGAGGGATCTTCAACACCATGGACAGCGCCGGCGCACTGGAACATCAGGTGCCCGGCGTGGATCGAATTGCGGATGCCGTCGCCCATCCACCCCCCGTGGGTCGCGCGCGACTGCGCGGAGAGTGCGTACGGCAATTCCATGATAAAAAGAGTGAGTATTATTGCGATTGGTCGTGTGTGTGGGACTTCCGCCACCATCGCTACCTCGATCTTTCGGAGCCCTTTGCCACGGAAGAGAAGTGGCGAGAACTCT
>DOEZ01000681.1 GCA_003532715.1 Planctomycetaceae bacterium | reverse complement strand
TCGTTCGGCAGATTCGTCGCCGTCGTGTTGCGCGTGACCAGAAGGCCGGCGGCCAACGAGATCAAAAAGGCGGGAATCTGGCTCACCAGCCCGTCGCCGATCGTCAGCTTCGTGAACAACTCGGCCGCATCGCCGGCCGGCATGCCCAATTGGAAAACGCCGATATACAGTCCGCCCAGTATATTGACGCCCGTGATGAAGATGCCGGCGACGGCGTCTCCCCGGACAAACTTGCCCGCCCCATCCATCGCGCCGTAGAAATCGGCCTGGTCGGTGATTTGCTGGCGTCGCCGCTGGGCCTCGCGCTGGTCGATCAATCCCGCGTTGAGATCGGCGTCGATGGCCATCTGTCGGCCGGGCATTCCGTCGAGCGCGAACCGGGCGGCCACCTCGCTGATACGCGTGGCGCCCTTGGTGATGACAACGAATTGGATCACGACCAGGATGACGAAGATAATCAGTCCGACGACGACCTTGTCGCCGGCGACGAACTGGCCGAACGCTCGGACCACGTTGCCCGCCGCGCTCAGGCCATCGGTTTCGGCTCGGGTCAGGATCAGCCGGGTGGTGGCCACGTTCAAAACGAGCCGAGCCAAGGTCGTGGCCAGCAGGAGCGAGGGAAAGATGCTGAACTCGAGCGGCGTTCGGATATAGACGGTCGTAAGCAGAATCAGAACGGCGGCCGTAATGTTCGCGGCCAGCAGCAGATTCATCAACCCCGCGGGCATCGGCACCAATATGACCAGCACGCTGGCGACGATCCCGATCGGCAAGATCAGGTCGCCCAGTCGTTGGGCCGAGCCGAGCAAGTTTGCACGAGGGCTGAGCGCCGTAGCCATCCGTTACTCCGGCGGTGGGGCATCGAGACAAGGGATTTCGTTAAACGGTAGAAGAAGAGAGGGCGAAAAGTACTGAATTGGGTGGTGGAAGTCCAGATCGGTTTGACGTGGGGGGCGAAAGTGTTAGCATGACGGATTACCCGCGCCCAGGCGCATGACCCGCGCGAGACGATACTTGTAGGGTGGGTCGAGCTCCGCGAGCCCCACCACGAACGCCACACAACAAGAATCCACACAAGAAGGAGGGAGAACACCAATTATCGCTAACAGCCGCTAATCTTGATAATTAGCGGGAATTAGCGAAGATTAGTGTTCCTAGCTTCAACTTCGCTTCAAGCAACGGTCCGCGCGGCGTCGCTCAAGTGTCCTTGGTGGGGCTCGCTCCACTCGACCCACCCTACAGTGTCATTTAATTCTGCCCAATTATTCCTTTCGCCTATCTTATGGAGTTCCAATGGCCAAGGGGTCTGATTCGAAGGCGTCCTCATCAACCGGGGGGGCGAAGGATAGTATGCTGTTCCCCCGCTTCTGGCACGGAATGGGAATGGGAGCCTATCTTCGGCTGCTCCGGCAGAACCACTGGGCGGTCGCCCCTCGGCGTTGGCCCACGGCGGCAAGCATCGGGCTGGTCAGCACGATCAATAGCCAGTACTGGCTACTCCAGGAGCTTCTTCTGGGACGCAAGATCCGCCGCACCCAAATCGAGCAGCAACCCATTTTCATTCTGGGCCATTGGCGGAGCGGTACGACCCTTTTGCACGAGATGCTCGTCTTGGACTCGCGGCACACGTGCCCGGACAACTACAGTTGCTTCGCGCCGAACCATTTCGTCCTCACCGGGCGGCTCTTTCCGCGGATGCTCTGGTTCCTGATGCCGTCGCACCGGCCGATGGACAACATGAAGCTGGGTTGGCGGACCCCTCAGGAGGATGAGTTCGCCCTGTGCAACATGGGCCTGCCGTCGCCCTATCTGACCATTGCGTTTCCGAATCGCCCCCCGCAAAACGAGGCGTATTTCGACCTCGAAAGCATTCCACCCGAAGAATTGGCGCGATGGAAGGAGCGGTTCACCTGGTTCTTGAAGTGCCTGACGGCCAAGCATCCGGGCCGGGTCGTGTTGAAGTCGCCCCCCCACACGTTCCGCGTCAAGCACCTGTTGGACATGTTCCCCGACGCGCGGTTCATTCACATCGTTCGCGATCCCTACGCGATCTTCCCCTCGACCGTGCATCTATGGCGGCGGCTCTACCAGTTTCACGGATTCCAGTTGCCTCGATGCGAGGGACTCGAACAGTACGTCTACGACACGTTCAACCGGATGTACGAGGTGTTCGAGTCGCAGCGGGGTCTGATCCCCGAGGGCCGGTTCAGCGAAATCCGCTACGAGGACCTCGTCGCCGCGCCAGTCGAGCAGATGCGGCGGATCTACGACGAATTGCAACTGGGTGGGTTCGACGACGCGCGGCCCGCGCTCGAAGAGCACGCCGCCGGGATGGCCGGTTACAAGAAGAACCGATTCGAGCTTCCGGCCGAAACTCGCGAAGAAATCGGCCGCCGCTGGGGATGGTTCATGGACAAATACGGCTACGAGAAGTAGCCCGAGCCGTACTTCTCGCGCAATCGCCGAGCGGCCACGACTTCGTTTTTGAGCTTGGCGTACACCTCGTCAATGTTCACGACAGCCGCCGAGCCGGGGGCGAAACCGCAGTCGGGGTTGAGCGTGATGCGCTCGGGCGCGACGTGCCGCAACGCCAGCTCGACGCGGGCCACGATGTCGTCGACCGAATCGACCACGCCCGGCTGGCAGGCAACGCAGCCCAAGCCGATCTCGAACCGCTCGTCGAGCATGTCGAAGATATTCACGTCGCCGGCGCCGGGCGAGGCGAACTCCATCGTGAGGTGATCGACCGCGAGCCGGTTGAGCTGCTCGATAATGGCCTCGTACCCGCCGCGATGATCGGCTTCGCCCCGACATCGCGCCCCGGCGCGACGGCACAAATGCACGGCGGTGCGCACGCCCTCGATTCCCTCGACCGTTTCGTTGACCATGTCGACGGCGAAATGGGCTGCCGCGTCGGGGTCGTCGTAGCGCCGCCGGACTTCCGGATCGACGAACAAGCACAGGTGCGGATCGTCGATCTGCACGATCGCGACGCCCTGACCGCGGAGCAACTCGACCTCGCGACGCAAGACGGGCACGCAATCGCGGACGAAGGCGTCGCGAGTCGGATACGCCTTCGACGATCGATCGGCGTCCCACATCCGCTCGCCCAACAGGCCCGGCGCGGGCAGCGTCGCCTTGATTTGCCGGTCGGTGATCGTTTTGAGAAACGCGACTTCGCGAGCGATGAACCCGGGTTGCTTCGGGACGAGCCGGTCGACGACGATCGTCCAGGGCCGCCCGTCGGCCGGGTTGCGGCTCAGCTCGAAGCCGTGGGCCAATTCGGCGATGACGCCGATGTAGCTCTTTCGCCGCCATTCGCCGTCGGTCACCACGTCGAGCCCGGCGCACTCCTGCATGGCCACGACCGAGCGGACGGCCGCGTCCATCAATCGGCCACGCTCGTCCGAGGCGCTGTCGTCGCGGCCGATCAGATCCAGGACGTACGCGGGCCGAGGAATCGAACCGACCACGGAGGTAGGAAACAAGAGGTTTTCACTCATCGCGTGGTCGCCTCCGTCGGTTGGGGCGACTCGCGGTCCGATTCGTCGGTCGCCCAGTATCGCCGCGCGTAGTCGTAATCCTGTTGTGTGTCGATTTCGAGATAGCCACCTCGCGTATCGACGTGGGCGAACCGCTCGCCCGCCTCGATCATCTTCTGGAACAACTGAATCAGATACGCTTTTTCAAATGTGCGGCCGTCGCCGAAGATTCTTCCGTCGTACCGCCGCCGGTTGTCGTGGTAGTGTTCGCGCAGCCGGGCGGCGCCCTCGGCGCTGAATCGGGCCATGCCGGTGAACTCGCCGTGCGCCTCGTCTTCGGCGATGTCGCGGTGGATGCGAGTGACAAGGCCGTTCTCGACGGTCACCTTTTCGGCGTCGTCCGACGGATGCTCGGTGCGCTCGGCGTATCGCCCGAGCCAGTCGGTATCGACCGACAGCCCCATCGGGCTCTCGCACGCGATCAGGCCGGCAACGACCGACGGACGGAAGAGCGTGTCGGAGTAGCAGCAGACGAACGGCCCGTCCATCAGATCTTCGGCATGAAACAACGACGCCAGGATATTGTTCGATTCCCAACGTTCGTTGTGGCGGAACACAAGCTCGGGATAAGCCGCCCGGACCTTGTCGATCTGGTATCCGCCGATGAAGGCGATGTCGTCGAGGCCGCATTCGCGGAACGCCGCGAGCGACCAATCGAGAATACGACGTCGGCCAACCCGGGCAAAACACTTCGGCGCGTCGGCCGTGGCAGGCATGAGCCGGCTCCCCCGCCCGGCGCCAATGATGATTGCTCTCAAAACGCTTCTCCCGATACATTGGTTCGCTTCGACGTCATACAAGTAGGGTGGGGCGATTGCAGCAAGGTTTGCCGGAATAGCACGAATCCCACGGAGACACTTGCTGCAATCGCCCCACCTTACCGGCCGCACCGCCGTCCGCAACAGAAACCAATTATTCGCAAGCGGCCACGAGCGGGCAAGTGTCGCCCCGCGATTTGGGGCACGTGCCATACGCCAGTGGCATGCCGAGCGTTAAGTCCCAAATCTCAAATCTGAAGTCCCAAGAACCCCGATTCCCACCCCTATCTCCTATTCCCCATCTCCTATTCCCTACCCCCTCCCTCCTCCACCCGGCTCACCGCCTCGCCCCGCGCAAATCGCGTCGTGATCTCCTCGCCCGGCGTCAGTTCGCTCGCGTCGCGAACGACGCGTCCGTCGGCCGTACGTCTCGTGATGCTGTATCCCCGTCCGAGCACGCCCAGCGGGCTGAGCGATTCGAGGCGGCCGGCCAGCACGCCCACCTGATTGCCGGCCGTCGCGACGCGATGCCGCGCGGCCCGGGCGGCGCGGCCGTCGAGTTCGTCGAGCCGGCGCGCCCGGTCGTGGATCAGCTCGAAGGGACGTCGCAGCATGCGGCTCCGCGCCAGCGCGTCGAGCCGCGTGCGCGCCGCGGCGGCCTTGCCGAGCAGCCCCGCGCGAAGTCGCCGCTGCAACTGGCTTAACCCGGCCACGATCTCGTCGGTCGCCGGGCAGACCAGTTCGGCCGCTTCGCTCGGCGTGGCGGCGCGGACGTCGGCGGCCAGATCGGAGAGCGTGACGTCGATTTCGTGGCCGACGGCCGACACGACCACCACCCGCGACGCGGCAATCGCGCGGACGACCGGCTCTTCGTTGAACGCCCAAAGATCTTCGAGGCTTCCGCCGCCGCGCGTGACAACCAGGCAGTCGGGCGGCGCGGCCAGCCGGTTGACCGCGGCGATGGCTCGGGCGATTTCGTCGGCCGAACCTTCGCCCTGCACTCGGGTGGGGACGACCAGCACGTCGGCGCCGCGCCATCGACGCCCGAGCACTTGCAGGAAGTCACGCAGCGCCGCCCCGGTCGGACTGGTCACCACCGCGATCCGTCGAACAAACGGCGGCAGGCGACGCTTGCGCTCGGCGGCGAAGAGTCCCTCGGCCGCCAGCTTCTCGCGCAACTGCCGCAGGGCCAACTCCAACGCCCCGAGTCCCTTCGGCTGGATCTCGTCGATGACGAGTTGGTACGTGCCTCGCGGGGCGTAGACTTCGAGCCGGCCTCGGCAGATCACTTCGAGCCCGTCGTCCAGGTCGAATTTGATCCGCCCGGCCGTGGTCCGCCAGACGACGGCGCGGATTTGGCTCTGGTCGTCCTTGAGCGTCAGATAGCAATGCCCCGAACGCGGCCGCGCGAGGTCGGAAATCTCGCCGCCGACCCAAAGGGCCGGAAAGGCCATTTCAAGCAGTTCCTTGATCCCCGCGGTCAGTTGCGTGACGGTGAGAATGTGTTCGGGAGTGGACATATTGTTTGGCTTCGTGAGCTTCCTGGTTTTTTCGGCATCGTGCAACAAAGGGTGGCATGGACGGCTTGCCCGTCCTTGCTTTCTCTCGGCTTGTCGTCACAGCTT
Source organism: Planctomycetaceae bacterium (assembly GCA_003532715.1). Taxonomy (GTDB): domain Bacteria; phylum Planctomycetota; class Planctomycetia; order Pirellulales; family Thermoguttaceae; genus UBA11386. The sequence continues at coordinate 1,091 of DOEZ01000681.1, read as the reverse complement.
AGCCGGGACAGGGAATTCTGTCGATGGTTGTCACAAAACCTGCTCCCTTACGGTCGGGGTTCTGTTTGTTGTGACAACCACAAAACCGAGCCCCGACCGTGAGGGAGGGGGCCTGTCACGTAACGGCTGAACTGGAAACGGCACTCGTTTGACGGGGGGCGTCGCCGTGGTATGATGGGGGTTTGTCGCCGCGCGGCGTCGGGTTCCGCTCGGGGTAGTCAGGTCATAGGAATAGGAGCCGTTTTGTGAACAAACAACCATCCGCCACGTTGGCCGACGTGCAGGCCGTCTACTCGGGCGCCGAGGGCGACCTGTGGGAACTGATCATGGGGCAGCAGATTCACATCGGTGGGCTGGTCTCGTCGATGGATCTGGCCGAGAAGGCGAACATCCAGGCCGGAAGCCGAGGCATCGACTTCTGTTGCTGCACCGGCGCGGGCATGAGGTTCCTGGTCCGCTTTCGCGACGTCGCCCGGATGACGGGCGTCGACGCCACCGAGAAGGTCATTGCCCTGGGCCGACGCCGATGCGAGGAAGAGGGGCTGGCCGATCGCATCTCGTTCGTCTTGGCCGACGTGTGCGACTGCGGTTTGCCGGGCGGGTCGGCTGATTTCGTTTGGGGCGAGGACGCCTGGTGCTACGTCGTCGACAAGCCGCGAATGATCGCCGAAGCGGCGCGGTTGGTCCGGCCCGGCGGAACCGTCGCTTTTACCGATTGGGTCGAGGGCGACACGCCGATGGACGACGCCGAGATGGAGCGGTTCTTGCGGTTCATGAAGTTCCCGAACGTCGAAACGCGCGACGGCTACGCCAAACTGCTGACCGAAAACGGCTGCAACGTCGCCGTATGCGAGAACACGGGCCGATACGCCCCGTGCGTCGATCTCTACTTGAACATGATCGGCATGCAATTGACCTACGACGCGCTGCGGTTGATCGGTTTCGACCAAAGCCTGCTGGCGGCGATCGGCGACGAAATGCAGTTCATGCAAGGCTTGGCACACGCCGGCAAGCTGGTGCAAGGTCTGTTCGTCGCAACCAAGGAATAGAGCACGTACGGTGGGTCGAGCGCGTAGGGTGGGTCGAGCTCC
>DOEZ01000221.1 GCA_003532715.1 Planctomycetaceae bacterium | reverse complement strand
GCGCCGGTCGATGAGCAGGACATCCGGCAGGGGTTGGTGGCTTCGCGTGGCCGCAAGGGCGGGTAATGCGACGCCGTCGAGTCGCCGGATTCCCAAGGAAGGGGCGATAGGCTCCAAGGTGGTACGGAGAAGTGACGAGTTTTTGATTTTTCCAGAGAGGTTTGTCCGTGGCCAAGACCAGAACAAGCACCAACAAGAAAACCGTGGCCCCCAAGGATGTCAAGGCCAAGAGTAAAACAACGGCCAGGAAGAATGCGGCCGACATACATGCCGCAACGGTCCATGCCACGAAGAAGGCCGCCGATTCCGGCCACAAGAAGCCGGCGAACAAAAAGCCCGCTCGCAACGAGCCTGGCAAGGATCGACCGGCTGGCGAGAGGCTGGTCACCGTCGACCGCCGCAAGGACTCCGACCGCCGAGCCGGAGACGACCGCCGCAAGAAACAGGAGCCGGTCGCCGTCGAACGCCGAAGCCTTGAACGCCGCGCAAAGGTAAGCCGTCGCCGCCAAATCGATCCGACCACCTGCGAACGCGACTATTCGAACGAAGAACTTGAGTTCATGAACGCCTTGGACGCCTACAAACGCACTAGCGGACGGATGTTTCCGACGTGCAGCGAGATCCTCGAAGTCGTCCGCGGACTCGGCTACCAGAAGTCGTCCGACGACGAGCAACTCGGCGACGAGGCCTCGATTCCCGCGCAAGACCATGCCGGAGAGAACAACCGGACCGATCTGTTTCCGGCCTCCGCGCTCGACACGGCCGACGCCGGCATGGCCGCCGCCGCAGCAGCCGAGACGCTGTCTCGATAGCCGTCGCCACACACCCCCACTTTGGAGTGTACTCCTTCCCGGCTGACGCCGCGCGCCGACCGGTCGGCCAATCGCGGAGTGTCCACAACGCCAAACTAGCCCGAAGCGCAAGCGAGGTCCGCCAAACGGATTATCCTCGCCGGCGCTTCGGGTTGTTTCTTTGCGCCGCGTGAAGATCGCTCGCGCATCTTGAAGCATCCGGGCTGGCGGGGCCGGTTGTGCCACATTCTGGGGTATCGTGTCATAATCCGACAAAATGCTTGGGTATTTTTTGATTCGGATTACAATGAAAATTGGGTTGGGTGAGCGCGGATTTGCGTGGCATTTTCCTCGTGATCGAGGGAGTTGAGCGGCCGTGACGATGCACAGTCGAGTGCGTTCTCGCCAGATCCAAACCGAGGCCGAGGGATATCTCGACCTCGGCATGCCGTACCACGCCCTCGAGGCACTCGATCGACTGGGCGGTCCCGAGCACTTCGGCAGCCATTCACTTTTCCTCCAAGGCGAGGCGCTCCGGGAACTCGGCCGTTATCTTGAAGCCGTCGTCCCGCTGGAACGGGCCGCCCAAATCGCGCCGAGCAATGTCCAAATCTGGCTCTCGCTCGGATGGTGTCAGAAGCGGCTGGGGCGGATTCATCGGGCGGTCGACACCATGGAACAGGCCGTCGCCGCCAAGCCCGAACTGCCCATCGTCCACTACAACCTGGCCTGCTACCTAAGCCTGCTGGGCAAGAAGAACCGGGCCTTGATTCACCTGGCCGAAGCGTTGATTCTCGACCCCGAGTATCGCGACCTGATCGACGCCGAGCGGGACTTCGACCCGATCCGCGACGACGCCCAATTCCAGGCCATCACGAGCATTATCGTGTAGCGTCCCGGGGTCACTCCGACCCGAGCCCGAACTGATCGAGCTTCTTGCGCAGCGTCGTTCGNNCGGTCGTCTCGACGTCGACGATTCGCGGCACGAGGTAGTCGCATTGCGTTATGCGACATCCAACCGCAATTCCCTCGGTAAGAAACAAGACCATTGTCGCACCAGCAACGCGTTTCACTTCTCGCCTTTCAACAGCGCCCTTGCAGCGCCAACACACATGTGCGCGCTCGCGGCATTGGAGCCACAACTACCGAGCCATTGCTGCAACTCGGCGGCATGATTCGACTCGATCATCGATTGGGCCACCTCCTCGAAGACTCGCGTCCCCACCATGCCGTCGCTGGTGCTCTGCAACATCTCCTTTGCCGCTTCCAACTGTCCGGCGTGAATCAGGGCATTGACCACGCCGGTGCGCCAACACGCGTCGTTCGGGTTGTTGACGCTTTGTTCGGCGATCTCGCATCCCGCCCGGACGTCGCCGGCTTTTATGAGTGCGATGGCAACGTCGGCCGCGGCCGAGGAGCAGAAAGCATCTCCCTTCAATTGATCCAGCGTATTCCTCGCGCCGTCGAGGTCGCCAACGGCGAGCTCGGCCGCCACGAGTCCCCGTGCGAGCATGAATTTGGCGATGCCGGCGCTGTCGGGTATCGTGACAATGGCCTCCTTGGCCTTGGCAATCTGATGCAAAGCGCCTTTTCGGTCGCCCTTGCTCATCAGCAGGCCGGCGATCATCAGGTGGTTCGACTTCTTCATCGCAATCAGCACGGCATCATCGCAGGTGCCGAATTTTGAAGACTCGGGCTCGCGCGGAGATGCTTGAACGGTTTTTATCATCGATTCGATCACATCTTCCGCGGCGATCGCGTCTTTTGCTTCCACGAGTTTTTTCAGCAGCACGTCGTAGATCGCCAATTTGTCCTCGCGCTCGGTCGCTTCTTCGGCCTTTGCCCGAAGCGATTCGACGCTCTGGCTTCGACTGTCGGCGGCCATGAATCGGGCGTTGACAGCGGCCCGCGCCTTTGGAGTGGAAATGCCGTCGATGCAGGTTCGGGCTTCCTCGCGGCGATTCGCCCGGAGCAGCGCGTCGGCGAGGTTCACGTACGCCTTGTCGCGATACTCCACGTTCGTCAGCTTCCTGATTAGCTCTCCAGTCTCCTCAAATTTCCCATTCGACGCACACGCAGTCGCCGCGGCCAAGAGGTTCACTTCTTTCCAATTCGGCGACGCGTGTCGCTCGATGACGTCGTAGGCCATTTCGAGCTTGCCGTGCTTGGCGAGCGTGGCGACTACCCACTGAAAAGCGTTCTCGCGTTGCCATGCGTCGGAATAGGCGGCCGCGTAGGCTATCGCGTCGTCCGGCCATCCAAATTCAACATAAGCCTCGACGATCGCGGCCCAATGCTGGCCGCTTTTTACAGCCGCGTCTCGCGCCTGCTGAAGTTCGGCTCGACACGTTTCGATGTCACCACTGCGTCGACAGTCCTTGGCAATATAACAATGGCTGTAAACCCTCAGTTGCGTATTTTCGATTTTGGCGGCCGTCGTCCTAGCGTTTTCGATGTCGCCCGTCTGAACCTGGATGTAAGTCAACTGATGTCGCGCCCTTCCACGCGATTCGGCATCGGTGATCTGTTCGACATAGCGCGCGGCCGCATCGCGCCACCATGCAGCCGATCGGGGCGGAGTCGTCGGTGCGGCCGATGTCGGTTCCGCTGCCTGACCCATGCTGGGCGACAAGATCGTCGGAAGCCATGGGTGAACGGACGACCCGAGACCGGCCATGGCGATCACTGAACCGGCGATCGTGGCGAGGAGTACTCGACATCGATGTACCGAGCGACGCTGAAAAGTCGATGAGACGATTGCTTCAGAAAGCATGTCGGAAATGCCGTTCTGGTGTGTCTCGTTGTTCATGAGCGAATTCTCCGTGTAAAGAGTCTGTGTGCCGAACTCAGCAACGGTTAAGAAGTGTGGTCATTTTCAACCATCAGGGGTTGGAGGCATCCTTCAACGTCAGAAGCCAAAACGACGACTCATCACCGACGACAAGACTCTCGCCGTCGCCGAGGGGCTCCAAATACATGAAGCCCGTGTCATGTACCTGCGTGCCGTCCGGCCAAGGAAGCGTCTGGGTGAAGTTGGTCTCCTTTGACATGCGCCCGAAACCATGCACCCACCACAGCCAACCGTCGATTTCGGCGTACGGGCCGAAAACCATGGGAAGATTGTTGTAGGGTGTCTTTGCAGAATTCAACCCGGGGACGATCTGGTCGCGGTGGTTGAAACTGTACAACAGACTAGGCTTGCCGGTTTTTAGGTCCACTTGCAGCACCCAACCGACATGGTGCCACAGCAGAACCTTGTCGTTTACGATGGTGGAACTGCCGGAAGTCTCCGCGAACGGGCTGATTTCCAGCAACCGTTCGAATGATTTGCGTGCCGGATCGTAACACCACAGCCCATTGGTTTTCTGATACCCTTCAGGGCGAGCCGGAGTGTGTGTAGCGAACAGCAGCCTATGACGTTTCACATCGGCGACCATATGGGGGACGGAAAAGGGCGGGCTGTCGTCGAAGGGCGAAAGCCGCTGTTTTCTACTGCTGGAAGCGAGGATTTCACACGATTGTCCCGTAAGGTCGCAACACACCAAGTATCCGCCGGCCAGGGCCGCGTAAAGCTTGCCGTCGAGCCACGCCATGGCCCGCACCTGATTCGTGGGGAGCCCTTGTGCTTCGCCGATGCGCGGAAGCGAACCGCCCGTCAATGAAAAAGCAACGATACCATCATCAATAGGAGAGACGAAATAATAGCCGCCGCCCGCGCATGTCGTCGTAATGCCACACCGCCGCGGCGGTTTCCTCTCGGGATTGAAGGTTGCCTTGCCCAGGCTTCGCACGGTCATGGCGTCCAACGACGCGGAGAACGCCTCGAACTCCGTGCCCCATATCGAATTGGGACTCTTGACAAACAACAGACTGCCGTCGCATAACACGGGCCCCAGCAACCGCTCTCCGCCGCCGCATTTGACCAATTCGCGAGCGACTTTCCAGGGAACCTCGGACGGCGAGGGGGCAAGGTCCGGCCAAGTCGCCCCCATTGTTTGCTGTTGCTTCTCCAAGAAATGCCGCATTCCGGCAACAAACTTGTCGTTATCCCAATCTGCGATAATCTTGACCTTCCCGTCCAACACCGCCTTCGCACGGCCGATGAGAGCGGCCTGTTGTTCGGCCTCCTCGCGTGTGTTTGGCTGAACCGACAACGCTTCCCAAATGACGTTGCCGCTCTCGAAAGGCGTGACGCCGCCAACCATCTCGCCGCGGTCGAGCATGTAGTTCGCCAGTTCCAATCGCTCGTGCCGGCGCTGGCCGGCTTCCATGGGAAGATGTCGCAAGGCGCGCAACATCGTACGGTAGTGGTGTAGGCGAGCCGTATCGGCCGAGTCGTTCTTTGGATGCTCGATACGCGAGCGGATTAGTTTCTTGAAGTCGTCAAACAAAGGACCCGAGCCACCGAAATGGCGCGCCAGCCAGATCTGAGCCCACATTCCGTACTCCTGGACCAGAGGCACGGGATGCTCCCGCATCGTCTGAAACAGCGGTCCGAGCGGGGCGTAATCACGCGGCGAAAGCACGAAGTGTCGGGGAGCCCAGACGGAATATGCGGGATTCGGGTTGGGGTCGCGATCCAGAAC
>DOEZ01000016.1 GCA_003532715.1 Planctomycetaceae bacterium | reverse complement strand
TAGGCTCGTAGTCGGCGCATTGGCCGTAGATATCGACGACGACCACGGCCTTGGGCAGCTTGCCGCGCCGGGCGCAAGCGTCGAGTTCGTCGGCCAGCAGCGCGGGATCCATGTTCCAAGTTCGCAACTCGCTGTCGATGAAGACGGGCTCCGCGCCGCAGTAGGTGATCGCGTTGGCCGTCGCGGCGAACGTCAACGTCGACGTGACAACCTCGTCGCCGGGTTTCACTCCCAACAGGAGCAGAGCCAGATGAATCGCCGCTGTCCCGCTCGACAAGGCCGCCGCATGGCCGCCGCACACCATCTCGACGAAGTCGCGTTCAAACCGATCGACCTCGGGACCCAACGGCGCGATCCAGTTCGAGTCGAACGCGGCGAGCAACAACTCGCGCTCGCGCGGCGACATGNNAGAGGTAGACACGGGCTTGCTGCATCGGATTATCCATTCGGCTGGGGTCCGTCGGGTCCATTCTCGTTGTCGTCCAGACGCCGTTTCACTTTGGTCGGCACGCCCATCGCCACGACCCGGTCGGGCAAATCGCGCACGACCGCCGCGCCGGCGCCCACCTTGGTCCAATCCCCGATACGGACACCCGGAATCGCCGCCGAGCCAATTCCCAGCATTGCGCCCTCGCCGACCGTGACGCCGCCGGCAAGACACACGCCGGGACAAATATGCGCGAAATCGCCAATGCGGCAATCGTGATCGATGACGCATCCATTATTGATAATGGCATGTTTGCCGACAACCCCATCGACCTGAACGATTGCTCCCGGCAAAACGACACTCCCCGGGCCCAGCCGCACGGAAGGATCGACGTAGGCGTTCGGATGGACTACGGTCGTCCACTCACACTGCAGTTGTTCGGCCAGACGCCGCCGGTGACGGTTGTCGCCCACGGCAATGATCGCCGGCTTCGGCGGGTATTGCTCGATGTGGCCGACGCATCCGACCACGGGAATATCCATGACACGTTGATTCCAAACGGCCGGATTGTCGTCGAAGACGGCCGCCACGCGACGGCCGATCGCGCGGATCGCCTGGAGAACCACCTTGGCGTGTCCCCCCGCGCCGATCACATACATGTCGCCCGACAGATTCATGACGCGCTCGTGCCGGCCGAGCCGGTTTGTTTGAACTCGGACACGGTTGGATGGTTCGCGGCGTGGATGCCATCCCGAGCGAACACCTTCCAGACCGTGGCAAGCAGGATTCGGACATCAACTAAAAAACCGCGATGGTCCACGTACCACAGATCGAGGGCGAATCGCTCTTCCCACGATATCGCGTTGCGCCCGTTGATCTGCGCCCAGCCGGTGATGCCGGGGCGCACTTCGTGCCGCCGAGCCTGCTCGGGCGTGTAGCGGTCGAGATACTGCATCAACAGGGGGCGGGGTCCCACTAGACTCATGTCGCCGCGAACCACGTTCCACAACTCGGGCAATTCGTCGAGGCTCGTCGCGCGCAGCCAGCGGCCCACGCGAGTCAGTCGCTCGCCGTCGGGCAACGGACGGCCTTCGGCGTCGATCGCGTCGCGCATCGTGCGAAACTTGACCATTTCGAACGGCTTGCCGTGCAATCCCGGGCGTCGTTGTCGAAAGAAGACCGGCCGGCCCATCGAAAGCCAAACCGCCAGGGCCACCCCGAGCAAGATCGGCGCGAGCAACGCCAAGCCCAGCGCGGCCGCCGCAAAATCGAACGCTCGCTTGATTGAATTCCGCCAGATCATGTTCCATCCGATCGTGGCTAGCCCGAATTATTCAACTAACCCATACTCATACTAGCCCGAAGCTCAAGCGAGGATAGATCGTCGCAAATCCCTCGCTTGCGCTTCGGGCTTGTGTTTCGCACACCGCGCCAAAGTCGCCTTTCGCTCCGCGAAAGTAGCGGAATCAAGTATCGCGTTATGCTCCGCGCAGAAGACAACTCCACAAGAAGCCGACGACGACCGTTCGACAATCACCAAGAATCCGAGCCTCAAAACCCTCATCATCGACGGCCAGAACAACCACGATTGGCGTGCGACAACGCCCGTGCTGAAGGAACTCCTCGAACAAACCGGTCTGTTCACGGTGACGGTCGCCACCTCGCCGCCCGAAGGCCGCGACATGAGTCGTTTCCGCCCCAATTTCGCCGACCACGACGTAGTCGTTGTGAACTACACGGGCGATCCATGGCCGGCCGAGACGAACGCGGCGTTGGAGAAGTACATGCACGAAGGCGGTGGACTGGTGATCTACCACGCGGCGAACAATGCTTTCCCCGATTGGCCGGCCTGGAATGAAATGATCGGCCTGGGCGGCTGGAACGGCCGCGACCAGCGGCACGGGCCGTATGTCTACTATCGCGACGACCAAGTCGTCCGCGACACGTCGCCCGGCCCCGGCGGTTCGCACGGCCCCCAGCATCCGTTCACGCTGGTTGTCCGCGAGCCCGACCATCCGATCACCAAGGGCCTGCCGCGCCAATTCATGCACGTGGCCGACGAGTTGTACAACTCGCTTCGCGGGCCGGCGAAGAACATGACGATTTTGGCGACCGCCCATTCGCCCAAGAAAAAGGGAGGCACCGGTCGCGACGAGCCGATGCTCATGACCATCGACTACGGCAAGGGACGCGTGTTCCACACCGCCTTGGGCCACGCGGCGGAACAACTCCGAAGCGCGGCCTTTATCGTTACCTTCCAACGAGGCGCCGAATGGGCCGCTACCGGCCGGGTTACCCAGCCCGTGCCAAAGGATTTGGCCGACGAGCCCGGATTATTCACGCGCCGACACCAACCCGAAGCGCAAGCGAGAGGTGCGTAACGACTTATTGTCCCTTGCGCGTCTGGCTGACATCCTGCACACTGCGTCGAAACCACGGGCTCGTGAATACTCCGGGCCAGGCGAAGCCGGGTGGTTGAGCCATTCCCGTGTCTGCGTGCCCCATCCGTCACGCATTATTGCCCCATCATTCCTATTTTACCCAATGGGAGACCCCTCTGGTGGTGTTATTGTCTATTTCCGGGCGAAGCAGCCGTATACACTGCCACGAGTTTGGGGTATAAAGAACCTTCGCAGGTTTGCCGAACGATCCGCTTATTCGAGGCGGGTCTCAAAAAAAGACCCTTGCTCGAAGTCGTTTTCGTCCGCCCCGCCTGATCGGCTGATAGGTCAGCCCCTTTCTTTCCGGCCCGGAAAGTGAAATGTCGGGCCGGCATTCCCGCGCACAGGAGACAAATCGTGGGACGGAAGTTGTATTGTGGAAATCTGAGCTACAACGTGTCGAGTTCGGATTTGAACCAGATGTTTTCCCAATTCGGCACGGTCGAAAGCGCGGAAGTGATCACGGATCGTGATACGGGCCGCAGCAAGGGCTTCGGGTTCGTCGAAATGGCGACCGATGCCGAAGCGCAAGCGGCGATCGACGGTCTGAACGAAACCGAGCAGGACGGCCGGGCTCTCACCGTGAACGAAGCCAAACCGCGCGAGAGTCGCGGCGGTGGCGGCGGCGGCTACGGCGGCGGCG
>DOEZ01000480.1 GCA_003532715.1 Planctomycetaceae bacterium | reverse complement strand
CCCTCGCCTCCCGCCCCCAATCCCACGCCGCCACCTTCACCCGAGAGTAATTCTCGTCCAATTCCGGCTGCAACAACAAGATCGCCGCGATCCGCCGGGCCATGTTCATTACCTCCCGGGCTTCGTCGGGCGTCAACGCCCGGCCGAGTATCTTTTGCTCGCGGTAGCTCAGCCACTTCTTGACAACCTGGTAGCCGCCGATCGTGTACTCCCACACGCCCGCCGGGATGTTCCGCCAATAGGCCGTCTCGTTCAAATAGACGTCGCAAGTCGTTTCGCCCAACAGCCGCCTCGCGTCGTCGGCCGACATGCCGCGCGCGGTCGCCTCGGCTTCGATCGCTTCGGCCTCGGTCGGATGATAGGCCCGATCGGCCACGCGCCCCTTGGCCGGCATGACCACGCCCGCCTTGCCGAAATGGGCCCATCCGGCCATCACGGCCAGATCGTCGCCCGACGCGTCGAGTTGCCCGCCGCCCGACTTCGTGATTGGGCCGATGGTCTTCAGCGAGGGGGCAATCTTCCCGCAAGTCACCCCCGGCACGTCCGCTTCGGTGTCCAACAACGCAGCAATCCGCTCGCCCAACGCGGCCGACGCCTCTAACGCCATGCTGAGTCGTGCAGAACGTCAATAAGACGGACCATTCTCGCGATGTCTGCCAAGGAGGCTAACAAAATCGCGGCAGGTGAAAGACGCCTTCAGAGTCGTGGCTCCAGTCTTCGGCCGTGTAATACGATAATTATCTTTTCGCAGGAAGGCAACCGCGACATCGTCAACAATGTACTCGTCTTCCTCATTTCTGAAAACCAACGCAAGATGCAATCCGATGTGTGGATAATGACAGTCAACCGAAGCACCGTTGCGACATGTCTTCACCTCTAATCCATCCGGCACGCGAACGGGACGTCCGCCCTTCATCGCAGCGCCGAATGTCTCAGTATCCCTACGCGTGAAAGTCGGCAATCCAGTGTAATCATTGGACCTTAAGAATAGATCGGGATAGTCGCTTGCGCCGTTTGACTCCAACTTGCCGTTTGTGAAGGTTGCAATAAGGTGTTTCTCGATGACCTTGCTAACCACGTTGCCCCCAACATAATCCAGTAGTATGGCTTCATGTTCAAGTTGTTTGGTAAGTTGGTAAACCAGAGCAGCGGGAAGTTGCGATTCAAATTGGCGCACAATATCCGACCAAAGTCGGCGTACCTGCCGATTTGAATTCAACACCAACTCGACATAGTCCTTCAGGCTTGCCGCCGTCCCATGTAACCACGGCACCAAGAGCTTGGCCGTATCGCGCGCACGAGCATACCAGTCATAGTCGGTTGGCGGATAGCTGTCCAGTTCTTGCTTGGCCGATCTGATTTGCCGCAAGACAGTTTTGAGCGATTCAGAATGATTCATCGGCCCCATCCGTCGAAGAGGATGGTGGGCGAGACACCGAGGGCTTGGGCAATCTTGCAGATATTGGTAATGCTGACGTTCCGTTCACCACGCTCGACCCCTCCGATATAACTGCGATCCAGGTGCGCGAAATCGGCGAGTTCCTCCTGCGACCAACCCCTCTCCAGTCGAAGTTGGCGAACCCGTCCCCCGAACAGTGTCTTTACATTTCTGATGGTCATGGGTATATTTTCCGCTATGCGGACAATGTGTCCACGGATTATGAGTACCATTATGCGAGCTGCCCAGATGACAGTAGGCGCAAGTGCGAGACCGGTCGGACGCCAGCAAGATGCCGTGAAGACAAAGGAGTTCTGCGAGTTTTTCGCGGGCATCGGATTGGTTCGCGCTGGCCTGGAAATCTCTGGCTGGCGGTGTATCTACGCAAACGACATCGACCCCAAGAAGGCCGAGCAGTACGCGGCGCGATTTCGTGGCGACAAACATTACCATATTGGCGATGTGTGGGAGACGGATGCAGTTGTCAGCCGGATCAAGGGGCGGCCATTCTTGGCGACGGCGTCCTTTCCATGCGTCGACCTTTCGTTGTGCGGCCACTGGCGTGGATTGGATGGAGAACACTCATCCACTTTCTTCGGCTTCGCCAATGCGTTGACGGCCATGGGCGATCGAATGCCGAAAGTGGTGATGCTTGAGAATGTCACCGGCCTTATCAACTCGCGCGGCGGCAAGGATTTTGCGGCAATTGCCCGCATATTGGCCGAATGTGGCTACTGGTTGGACGCTTTTGTGATTGACGCTAGGCATTTCGTGCCACAGAGTCGCCCGCGGATATTCGTTGTTGGGCTGCATGACACAGTCTCGTGCCCACTTGTTGTTAAGGCCACCAAGGAATACGTGCTGGACGATCCTTGGCAAAGAGCGATGGACGCTTCGCATCAGTTGCGGCCTCGGAAGCTTGTTAACCTGATGGAATCCATCGATATCGCGACGGGGTGGATGGCCACGCCCATCAAACCACCACCCGAGCGGCGAAGCTGCCTCGCCGATGTGATCGACACGGATGAATCACAGGAATGGTGGGATGAAGCCCAGGTCGACAAGCATCTCTCCATGATGAGCGATTTGCACAAAGCGACGGTCGAGACCCTACTTAGGACATCCGGCGCGCACATTGGCACAATCTACAGGCGAAAACGATATGACAAGACCATGGCGGAAGTGCGATTCGATGGAATCGCTGGCTGTCTACGAACGCCACGAGGTGGAAGTGGAAGGCAAATCGTCATTGTCATCAACGACGGCCGGGTGCGAATTCGATGGATGAGCCCCCGGGAGTATGCCCGCCTACAGGGCGCGGACGACTTCCCGCTCGTGGGAAAGAAGAATCAACAGTTGTTCGGGTTTGGCGACGCCGTTTGCGTGCCGGTGATTTCATGGATCGACAAGCATGTCTTGACGCCACTCCATGAATCAGTGATTGAGGAATGACAGATACCCTGACTCCCAAACATCGCAGTGAGCAAATGTCTCGCGTGCGTAGCCGCGACACTGCGCCGGAATTGGCGGTTCGTCGATTCCTCCATTCTTGTGGTTTTCGTTATCGATTGCATGTGCAAGCACTGCCTGGCTGCCCAGACCTTGTCTTTCCCCGCCTTCGCAAAGTCCTCTTCGTCCACGGCTGTTTCTGGCACCAACACTCATGCAGGCGAGGCAATCGCGTCCCGAAATCGCACAGGGCTTACTGGCAACACAAGCTTAATGCAAACCGAGAACGCGACAAGAAGCATCGACTGGCATTGCGACGTCTGGGCTGGGAAGTGTTGACGGTATGGGAATGCCAGATAACACGCTCTAATCTTCTGAAACTCCAGAAACAGCTTGGTGGGAAGAGTTAGGAACTGCCGGTCCGCAGGCAGTTCACGATTGTAGCAGTTGGCCCGGCTTGGGTTCGCCGTCGGCCGTTCGTTGGAACTGATCGGCGGTGAACAGACCGCCGTCGGGAATCCCGCCCCCCGTGTTCGCCAGATTGACCACGCAGCGGACCTTGGGCCGTAGCGACCGGCCGACTTCGTTCAACAGATTCGACAGGGCCGGGTAGTACGACGTTTCGGGCACGGCCACCCCCGTCGCGCGGACCGCCTTGAGTTCGGTCAAATACGTTTCGAGCATGTTCTTCCCCGCTGGTTTGCCGTTCGTTTCCATCGACGCGAGCCACAACCTCACCTGTGTAGCACACCCGCCCCCGGGTGTGTCAAAGTGAAACTTCATGTTCTTGCTACATCTTCTCAGCCGAGGGCGGCTAAGCTACATCTTCCCAGCCGAGGGCGGCTAGGCTACATGGTGTGTCGAATGCCCATACTCTACCCGATCTCGGACGTATTGACCAGACGCGAAACGGCCGTGGACGCGGCGTCTCGCCGCATGTGGTATTCTTGTCGTGGACGCTCGACCCCCATGGCCGTGCCGACAGAAACACCTCTCCGCGCCGCCGCGTCTCCGCTCGCCCCCCAATCCCCAATCCCTCCCCTCCCCCCGGCCATTTCTTGCTCTAGCAATCGCTCCGCCGCTATGCTAAAACCGTCACCCGTTCGACCGCGCGTCTCCGGCAGTTCGTCGGGCTAAGGCGACAAGATTCGTCGATGCGCTTGGAAGGATCCCCCACGGGATTAAAACAAGTTAGGCTGAAGGCAAACCAACGCCGGAAATACCATCCGTGGCGTCAACAACGCCCAGCGTGAAGAGATCAAAGAATCTCTCGTGTCTTCAGTGCCCGGTCTTTGCGGCCCGCCATGCGAGCTTCGAAGACGGCTGGGCCCCATCCCCGAGCGCGCCCCGCACCGGATTGGTTGAATAGTATTGACGTCCGCGAGTCCACGTTCGCCGCCCACGGCCCTCAACGCCGACCGGCGAGCATTGGCCGCATCGGCGTCAATAGCTCCCATGCCTCGTCTGAAACTACGACGAAGGTGCCTCGCGCTTCTTCGGACACGGCGGCCCTTGGCCCCACCGGCAACGCCGGACCGGATCTTTGACAATTCGACACAACACCCCAAGGACGGGCAAGCCGTCCATGGCACCCGCGCGCAACACTTGCCCGAAGCGCAAGCGAGGGAAGATCGACGATACGAGCCAGAAACGGGAAGGAGAGATCGACCACCCCGGCAAGGATGGGCAAGCCATCC
>DOEZ01000585.1 GCA_003532715.1 Planctomycetaceae bacterium | reverse complement strand
TCGCGTTGGGATTGACTCGGGCAGTGCGGACGGGCGGCGGTGCGCCGGACGGAGTGGTCGACGGCCTTCGGTTCTTGGCTTCGGCGAAGACGGGACAGGTTGACCTTCGGGGCAGCCGCGTTGCCGTGATCGGCGGTGGCAATACGGCCATGGATGCGGCCGTTTCGGCCCGGCGACTTGGGGCGGATGATGTGTACCTGGTCTACCGTCGTTCGTTCACGGAAATGCCGGCCTGGCCGAAAGAGCGGGACGAGGCCCTTGCACGGGGCGTTCATTTCCTGATACTAACGGATGTCGTCGGCTACGTCGGCGACCAAGGACGCGTGACGGCGATTCGCCTTTGTCCCACGCGCCTGGGCGAATCGGACGCCTCGGGACGCCGTCGGCCGCTGCGTCTGCCCGAGCAGGAGTACCGCTTGCCGATGGACCTGGTCGTCGAGGCGATCGGCCAGGAGATTCCGCCCGAAGTGGAAACCATATTACCGGGCGTCGAGTTTCGCAACGGGCGTGTCGTGCATCGCGAGGGAAGTTGTCAAACAACTCGCGATCGGGTGTTTGCCGGTGGCGATGTTCGACGCGGCGCCGCGACGGTCGTGGCCGCGGTGGCCGACGGAATGCGGGCGGCGGAGGAAATCGACGCGCTGCTCCGCGGACAATCATCCTAACGATGGGAGAACGAATCATGACCAGTTCAGAGCGACCTGTCGCGATTGTCACGGGCGCGTCGCGTGGCATTGGGCGTGCCATCGCCTCGGGCCTGGCCGCGACTGGAATGAACCTGGTGGTTGCCGATTGCGTCGAGGAATCGGCCGCCAGTGAGGTGAAGGCCCTCATCGAGGCCGCGGGGACCGGACTGCTCTATGTCCAAACCGACATCGCTCGGGCCGACGACCGCCGCCGCCTGGTCGAAACGGTCCGCGACCGTTGGGGACGTTGCGATTTGCTGGTCAACAACGCGGGCGTGGCGCCCCTGGTGCGGCTCGATCTGTTGGAAGCCACCGAGGAGAGTTTCGATCGCGTCCTGTCGATCAACCTCAAGGGTCCCTATTTTCTCACCCAGGCGATCGCCAACTGGATGATCGAGCAGCGCGAGCGACATGCCGACCGCGCGTGTCGAATCGTGAATATCGGATCGATTTCGGCCTTCACCAGCTCGCCGGGGCGAGGCGAGTATTGCGTGTCGAAGGCGGGCGTGGCCATGATGACGGCTCTTTACGCTGATCGGCTAGCTGAATTCGGCATCGGTGTTTTCGAGATTCGGCCCGGCATCATCGCCACCGACATGACCGCCGCGGTCAAGGATAAGTACGACCGGATGATCGCCGACGGGCTAACGCCCATTCGCCGCTGGGGAGTGCCCGAGGATGTCGCCAAGGCGGTCGCGGCGATTGCCAAGGGCCACCTCGACTTCTCGACCGGCGAGGTGATCAACGTCGACGGCGGTTTCCATTTGCGTCGTCTGTAGATTCGTTCCCAACACAAGCAGGAGCCGTGCCATGACAAGGCTGAATACGGAAAACCCGGAAGTCACCGTTCGACGATATAACTCGGTGATCGTGGGCGCGGGCGCGGCGGGAATGAACTGCGCGGTGCATCTTTACGAGTTCATGCGAGCCAAGGGAATCGACGATCCCGCGCGTCGCATCGCCGTCGTCACGCGGGGTCTGCCGTTGGGCGCGTCGCGGATGAGCGGGTCGGACAAGCAGACCTATTACAAACTCGGCACGTCGCCCGACACGGCCGACAGCGCGGCCGATTTCGCGAAGAGCCTGACCGCCGCCGGCTGTGCCCATGAGGATCTGGCGTTGATCGAAGGCATCGGATCGCTTCGCGAATTCTACCACCTGGTTCGCGCTGGGGTGCCATTCCCGTGCGACAACCACGGCTCTTTCGTCGGCTACAAGACCGATCACGATCCGTATCAGCGGGCCACGTCGGCCGGCCCGCGAACCAGCCGCATGATGAGCCAATGCCTCGAGCGCGAAGTAGAAGCGTACGGTATTCCAATCTTCGACCGGCAGGAGGTTGCTTCGCTGGTCGTCGACGGCGAGGGGCCCGAGCGACGGATCGTCGCCGTCGTGTGTGTCGACGCGGCGGCTCTGGCCCAGGGGCGATTGCACATCAACATGTTCGAGTGCGCGAATCTGATTCTGGCGGCGGGCGGGCCCGGCGCGCTGTACGAAACGTCGGTCTATCCCAAGGGACAGGTTGGCCTACATGGTCTGGCGATGGCGGCCGGCCTGGCGGCCGAAAACCTCACCGAATCGCAGTTTGGCATGGCCAGCACGAAGTTCCGCTGGAACGTGTCGGGAACCTACATGCAGGCCGTCCCTCGCATCTTCAGCACGGACCGCGATGGAAACGACCCTCGCGAGTTTCTCAACGACGCGTTTCCCAGCATGTCGCGGCTGGCCACGAGCACATTCTTGAAAGGCTATCAGTGGCCCTTCGACCCGCAACGCATCGCCGGGCATCAGTCGTCGCTGATCGACGTTCTGGTGTCGCGCGAGACGCAGCGGGGTCGCCGCGTGTTTCTCGATTTCCGCGCGAATCCGACGGGCAACGAGACGATCGGACGGTTCGACCTGGAAGCCCTGGAAGCCGAGGCACTCGATTACCTCCAGGCGAACCAGGCGCTTCAGACGACGCCGATCGAGCGGCTGGCCCACATGAATCCGCTGGCGATCGACATCTATGCCGAACATGGAATCGACCTTTACAACGAACCCCTCGAAATTGCCGTCTGCGCCCAGCACTGCAACGGCGGACTGGCCGTCAATCATTGGTGGGAGTCATCGGTTCCCCACACGTTCGTCATCGGCGAAATGGCCGGCACCCACGGGGTGAAGCGGCCCGGCGGCTCGGCGCTGAACGCCGGGCAGGTCGGCGGCCTGCGGGCGGCGGAGTACTTGGTCAACGTCTACGGCGCGGAAGTGCCTTCGGGCGAAGTCGCCGCGCCGGCGATTGAGGGGGCCGTCGCGCGGCTTTGCGAAAAATGGACGCGATGGCAAGGCACGGCGGCGGCGCGAGGGGCGGACGAGGTGATCGGCGAAATTCAAGCTCGAATGACGGCGGCCGGCGCGCATCTTCGGCGACTCGATACGGCGAACAGAGCGTTGGCCGACGCGGTGACGCTGGTCGATCGGCTGCGGTCCGAAGGCCCGCGAGTGGAGAAACCGCAAGACTTGACCGTCGCCATCCAGGCCGAGCATCTCGCCTCGGCCAGCGCGGCCTTTCTAGCGGCAATTGTCGCCTTCCTCGAACAAGGCGGCGGGTCACGAGGCTCGTTTCTCGTATTGGACGACGATGGCGAGACAATCGATTTGGACCCGTGTGGCGGGGCAGGGGAGGGGCCGTTGCGCTTTCGGTCCGAGAATCAGGCCCTGCGAGAATCGATTCTCCGCGTCGTCGCCGACGACCAATTGCCCAGCGGCTTCCGTTGCGAGCCGATTGCCGTGCGAAAGCTGGCCCGCGAGTTGAAGGCGTTCGAGGTGGCATGGCGCGAGTTTCGCGATGGTGCCATTTTCGGGTAGGGTGGCCGCCTCGGGATTCTTGTCGGGACCGTTGACAGCGTCGCTCGCAGAGGCCAGACTGGCGGTTGGTTCCGGATCTTGGTCGTCGGGAGGGAAATGCAATGAAAATACTCGACATTCGTGACGTGCAGGACGTGGTCGTGGTTTCGTTTCTGCATGGCAAGATACTCGACCAGACGGTCATCCGACAGGTCGGCGAGGAATTCAAGGGTCTAACGACGCAGTCCGCGGCCGACCGGCGCCTGCTGCTGAATCTGAGCAAGGTCGGGTTTATGGCGTCGGCCATGATTGGTCAGATCATGGCCCTTCACAAGCAATGCAAGAAGGACAAGGTCGACTTGAAACTCTGTTGCATTTCACCGAACATCATGGAGGTCTTCCAGATCACGACGCTGGACAAGATTCTCGATATTCATGATACGGAGGAGAAGGCTCTCGCCGCATTCGGACCGCCTCGGCGGAGTTGGACTCAGCGGCAGTAGGGAACGTCAACGGTCGCCCTCGGGGATGGCCTCTCCGCCGGCGCGGGTTCCCATCGCCCACCAGATGCGGACGTCAATTTCCTCGTGGACAAATCGAACGACGCCGTCCGCCATGCCGACCAGCGCGCCGCCCGGATGCCGGCTCGACGCCGTGGTTGCCCCGCTTGCATTGCCCGGAAAGCGAATGTTGCCGTCGGGAGACAATACGCAGCTATTTTCGTTTGGCGGCACAATGTGGTTGTAGCGGGTGGCGATGTAGTCGTTGAACACCCAGTTCTGTCCCGATCGAGATGCCTGGGAATTCGGACCGACGGTGGGCGTCGCGCCGACGCACGCCCGATGCACCTCCTCGGGCGTTTCGTCCACAACTGGAATGGGAAACCAGTCGCCCGGGCTTTCCACCAGGGAATTGTCCCCGTCGCCGAGAACCGCTTCGGCGAACATGGCCGTCTTGCTCAGTCCGTCGGTGTAGTCCTTGAGAACGATCGGTTTGCCCGAACGGAGCGAGCCATCGGACGTATCCATCTCCTCCCAGGGGTCCACCGCATTGCCGTTGCTGCACTTGTAGTTGTTTCTTCCCCAAGTCGACTGCGGGTGCGAGGGGAAATCGTCGAGACGATTCCAGTCGGACGGGCAGCGAAACAAACTGACATGGACAAACCGAGCGGGCGAATTGGACGGGAAGGAGTATTCCTTCATGTTGACAAGGCTGTCGAGGTTTCGGTCCTCCAGGTAGGGCAAGACTCTGGCGTGCGTGCTCCAAAGTTGGCCGATGGTGTCCTCCGGAACGGGGCTTAGCCGATAGATGGGCCCGATCGGCAATTCCTGATGGGCCGCCGCATAGCTCGAACAGGCCATCGTCAGTTGACGAAGATGGTTCGAGCAACTCGCTCTTCGAGCGGCCTCGCGAACGCTTTGGAGCGCCGGCAGTATGAGGACGACGAGCGCCGCGATGACCGCGATGACGACCAGGAGTTCGACCAGGGTAAGTCCCCGACGAGATGGAGTGTCGGAAATGAGTCGTGTCCTCCTTTCTTCGCGTTTCGGGTCATCGGATGCCACGAAAAGCCGAAGACGGATCGTGATGCGGGTCTCGTGCCGTTTGGGGCATCGTCCGCAGCGTTCCGCCGCCGTCGACGGAAAGACGCTTGCTCGGTTCGCCCTACGCCCATTTTGGGCAATTCCGCGCGGAAGAGCAAGTGTTTCGCGGGGAGCGTTCCCCAAAGCGAGGGGTTTTCTGTCAATCGCGTCAGTGCGAGAAACCCTTTTGCGGCGGATCTTGCTTATCTGTCTTGCTACCGCCGGGCCAGCTTACGCAGTGCGTCGATGCCTCGTTCGATGACTGCGTCGTCGGCTGCGTAGGATATGCGGAAGTGCGTGTCGCGGGTGCTGAAGACGTTGCCCGGGATGATCAACAGGCGGTATTCCGTGATTGCCTTCTCGACAAACTCGGCGCCGGTGCCCCAGGGAGTCTTGGGGAAGGCGTAGAAAGCGCCTTGCGGTGCGGTCAGTTCGTACAGGTCGGCCAGCCCTTCGACGATCAAGTCGCGTTTGCGGCGGTAGGCCGCGATTTGGCTGGAACGGTCCAAGTCAATCGCGGCCGCCGCCGCCCATTGCAGCGGATGCGGAGCACAAACAAAGCTGTACTGCTGCAACTTGATCATCTCGTGAATGATCGCCCCGGGGCCGTGTGCGAAGCCCAGCCGCCAGCCGGGAACCCCGAAATTCTTGCTGAAACCGTCGATGACCAGCGTTCGAGGGTTAAAGCGGGCCGGCGAGACGAAAGATCCGTCGTAGCAGAAATCGCGGTAGATCTCGTCGCTCAACAGGACAATGTTGTGCCGATCGGCCAATTCGGCCAACGCGCGGAGGTTCTGCTCGTCGGCCACCGTGCCCGTCGGATTCGCCGGACTGTTGACCAGGATCATCTTCGTGCGGTCGGTAATGGCCGCCGCGACCCGCTGCGGATCGATCTGGAAGTCGGGATACGTGTCGACGTGAACCACCTTGGCGCCGACCACGCGAGCCAGCGCCTCGTACATGACGAAGTAGGGATCGAAGATGATGATTTCGTCACCCGGGTTCACGCAGGCCATCAGGGCCAGGAACAACCCGCCGCTGGTGCCGCTGGTGACGAACAACTGCCGATCGTCGTGTCCGTAGGTCTCGTCGGTTCGCTTCTGGAGCTTCTCGCGCAGCACCGGTGCGCCTTGCGTCAATGAATAACCGTTCTTCTGGCTGTTAATTGCCTCGACGGCCGCCTGGCGGACCTCGTCGGGCGCGTCGAAGTCGGGCTGACCGATCGACAGGTTGATCGGATCCTTGAGCTTCGCGCCAAGATCGAAGACTTTGCGAATGCCCGAAGCGTCGAAACACTTCATCCGTTCAGCAATCCAGTGAGTGGGCATGGGGGAGTGATTGGGGTTGGGGGATTTGGGGATTTGGGGATTTGGGATCGGCGATTGGGTGGTTCGAAATCTGAAAGCTGAGATTTCAGATCTGAGATTTGAAATCTGAAATCTGAGACGGTTGGGTTGACGGGCGCGTCGCCGTGTGGATTGTCGCTTCTTCTATTCTACGTTCGTCCGCTTGTCGCGTCGAGAACGTCGGACAGCGGGCGGTCGCTTTGGCTCAGGATTCCCAGCAGCAGGCTCAGGGTTGCCAGGGCGTCGGGCACGATGTGGCCCGTGTTATTGTACCAGAACCGGCCGGAGGGGCCTGCACCGAGCGGGGCGACTTCGACCTCCATCGCGCGGTGCATTGCCGCGCGCCGCCCGCCGGTTCGGACGACGCGATAGCCAAGCTCTTGCAGGATTCTCTCCATCTCGGGGGTAGCGACGTCTTCCAGAACAAGGGCGGGCGATGTTGCCCCATTGTCCGTCTCGGTGGTGGACGTGGCGGACATGGCCGTCATGTCCGCCATGTCGCGAGCCGTCTGGCCCGGTCGCGATGCGTCGCCCTCAAACATGTGGTGCCTGCCTTGAGCCAGCAGATACCCGGCGATCAACCCGAACAACCTCTCGCCCGGCACGTCAACGCCTCGCTCGTCCACGGCGCGGCACGTCTCGCCGATCCCGTCGATGCGAACGCCGAAATGGGCCCGATTCGCCACGACCCGATCGGCCAGCGGTCGCGGGTCATCGAAATCGTGCAAAAACCGGCATTCGAGCGACTCGACAAGCAGCCGCGCGTATTCGACCAGCGGCCGACAGTCGGTGTCGAGCACGACCCGCAGCGGCCGTAAACCATGATAATACCCGGCCAGCGTGGCGAGGTATTCGGCCTCGAAGCTGACACGTTCCAGCGAGCCGTACCGGCGAGTCGGCCGATTGGCCTCGGCGTGGAATCGCGATTCGAGTTCGTCCAGCTCATGACCGCGCGACAGCGGCCGCCCGGCGTGCCAGAATCGCAGCGAGGCCCTCTCGTGGCGGTCGGTTGCATTGCCGATCAACAGTCCGCCGTCCGATACCGATTGCCACATGGCCAGCGCGAGGCATCCGGTCGTGCCTTGCCCGATGTCGGTCACATGGCAGCCAGCGAACCGCAGCCCCTCGGCCGCGGCGGCCACCAACGGCGAGGTCAGCCGTCGGGCGTCGCCGGCCAGCACGACGCGAGGCCAGCCTTCGCGGTCGATGTGGTCGCGAAGATGCAGCCCAAACGCGATGGCCGCGCGCCGCGCCACGGCCGCGGTGAGTTCGTTCAGAAGCACGCCCGATATCCCCTCATCGTCGAACAGGGCAGGGGAGGGGGGCGGCCGGTGAACCTCGGCCAGATGCCGCGCCCGACGCGACGAAACCTGGCCCGTGTCGTCCTTGTGGGGACACCGGGCGCACGCCGGATACAACGCCTCCAGCCGGGCCAGGTGCATGGCCCGACTGATCGACTCCGATTCGCCGGGACAACGGTATTCAGGTTGGGATTCGCTCGGTTCGGACATCGTCGGCCGGCCTGGTCTTGCGCTATGAGACTTCATTTGCTACGGAGACGCTATTCACCACGGAGGCACGGAGATGATTCTACCGAGATCACCGGACAAAGTGGAGGGGGCGACGTGTAGGGTGGGTCGAGCTCCACGAGCCCCACCAGAACGTCTCCGTGTCTCGGCGTCTCTGCGGTGAAACCACGGCCCAGAATTCGCGTCAAACCTGCCCAAGCCGCTCGCGGAGTAACGAAATCGCTTCCCGCGAATACTCGCGAAGCTGATTCGTCGATATCACACCTATTATGGGGTTCATCGTTGTTTTGACAAGCATTCGCCCAATCGGGTTGTCGATTGCTCGCAGTTCTCCTCGTGCCGCTTCGAGTTCAGCATCGGTGGGCGGGTTGGCCCACTGCTGCCATCCTTCCACGGCTTCGGTGTCAATTACTTCCTCAACCATTCTACGGTGCTCGCGAGCGAAATCCGAATCACCCAGCAAGCTAATGGCGACGCCGGGTTGTAGCTGAGCGGGCCAGATTTTGAAGATGCCGTGTGGGTCGTCGTTGCCGCTCGGGAGCATGCCGTTCGATTCGCTGTCTGACGCTCGCAATCGCTTGGCCCAATCGAGGACCTGCTGGCCGAAAAACTCGGCCGTCTTTTTCTTCGCAAAGAGACAAGGATGTCCCTCCAGCAGATATCGCAGTTTCTCGCGACGCCACTCGATCTGCTGCTGAAGGGTACTAACCGAATCTGAGTCTTCGCCGCATTCATCCGCGAAGAACAAAGCTGTCGAAAGATCATTGTAGTAGTGAAGGCGAACGACGTGCTCGAACACCGTGTCGAAGTCGGCCGACTCGGGCACTTGATCGATCCGGTTCAACCCGTCGTAAACCATATCGACGCAAACGCATCGGATCACGTCTTCGTTGGTTACGTGTTGGTCCATTGTCGCCGAGAGAAGTCTCTGCAAGATGTGTCTCGGAAGATTCTCTTGAGAGACAAGTCGATGAATTCGGCTGTATCCCCCCATCTGAAAACCGACACCGAGAATGAAGTCGATGCTCGAAGAGTCGCTGGTGCAAATGATATTCCCAATGCGAAGAAAATCGATAAGCCGGTCGGCGACCGAGTCTAAGTCGCGTTGAGCACGGGCGAGCTTGGTGCGCAGAGCGAGTAGCGTCCGAACCCGTGGTACGAGTCGGAATACGACATCGCCACTTTCAAGCAGACTGACATTGTCATCCCGTACCGCCTCGAACTCACAGTCGGGACTCCAAAACCGGCCGCGGCGAATCCCCTCGTCGACCAACTCCAGCACCCGCCGATTGCGTTCAAGCAGTTCCGCGACATAAGCACGTTCCGAATCGGTTTCGATGTTGACCGGTTCGCCCGATTCGGGGTCGCCCCAAAAAAGCCGGCTTATGAGGTCCGTGCCATCCTCGTTCGATTCAGGCAGCGAGACCGCCTCGACCGCCTCCTTCCACGGAAACCACGCATTCCGCTCGTCCGGCAACGGCTCGCGGCGGTAGACCACCTCGGGCGGGACGAATTCGATCGGGCGAGAAATAGGCATAACGCCTCCTCGTTTGCTTCAATATTCATCAATCGTAGGGCGGGTCG
>DOEZ01000571.1 GCA_003532715.1 Planctomycetaceae bacterium | reverse complement strand
GCGCCCCGCCGCCTCGTCCCAGGCCACCACGCGATCGCCCGGGCGGATGTCTTCGATGTTCCGGTATTCGATTCGACGGGGTTTTTCGCGTTGCGACCAGGCGACTTCGCACGGCGCGACCGACCCGGCCGGGGCAAGCCACCCCGTTTCGGCCCGCTCGGCCGAGACCAGCCGCGCGGTTTCGGCACGTTCGGCCAGGGCGAGTTGGCCCGGTTTCGCGTCGCAAGCCGAACCGGCCCCCGGGTCCGACGCAAGCGAAGCGCCCACGGGCCGTTCCGACGAAACGTCGGACGCCGGACGCTCGGCCGCGCGCCGAGCCTCGCCCGGCCAAGCCAAGTAGCCGGCCAAGAGGACGAAACCCGCCAATCAAAACGCGGCGACGATCGACCGACGGCGGTCCGGCCGTGTCGCGCGCCGCTCGCACAAGGCGCCGCGCGTTCCATGTGCTTCGTTTCGCATTCGCGACAGCTTCAACTGCACTGAAACACCGATTTCACCCGCCAATGGGGACAACTGCGGCACACGAAGAAGTAGATCGATCCTGCATCGCCGAAAAGAAGCCCGGCAGCCGATTGCACGCGCATTCTGGCATCGTAATCGGCTTCCATGATGTTCTTGTCCTCCTCGGGGCACCAACGAAGGTGCGTCTCGCCGTCAAATTCCTCGCTTGCCACGGTTAAGAGATGCTCCATCGGCCGGCCGCATTCGCAGACGGGGGTCTCCGCCTCTTGAATCCAATTCACGTAGCCGCCCGCTTTCGTGCCGGTGGCGGTGCTCCACCAATACTGATAAGCCGCCAAGGCATCGCCGTCTTCGGTTGCGTCCGTCAACGCTTCGCTTTGTTCGATCTGATGAGCAATCTCCTCCGGCAGTTCGAACACCGAAGGATACTCGACCACCTGTTCCGGCGATACGGAGCAGGGGGCGGGCCAGTATTCCGGGTCGCCCTCGCGCGGCTGCGGCTGGTTCGCCAGCACTTCGCCAATCGCGAGGCGATTCCTCCAGAAGACCCTATGAGCGACCAAAGACTCCGCTTCCGAGTGATCCCGCGGACACCATAGCAATTGCACGAGATCGACTTTTTCGGGCATTACCAGACCGGGAACTTCGTCGGCCGCCAGTTGAACCACCGCGACCAGATAATCATCATGTTCGGGGCATCTCGGCCACGGCTCGTCAGCCGGCCATACGAACATGCCCCCGATCTTGCTCCGCTCGATGCTAGGCACTCGGTCGCGGCGAGGATGCAGGCGAACCGTCGTTCGCGCAAGAGAGGCCAGGCCCGGTATTGCGGAAGCCACGTCGACTCGCGGTCGTGCCGTGCGCATAAGGGTCTCCATCATTCAGTGGATTGGTCCAAGCGACGCCCTTGTCAGGTTGTCGGTTCCCACACAAACTCGCCTTCCCGGTCGATATAGCCCCGCAACTCTTCAAATCGATCCGTGCATACCAGGGCCAGTCCTCCGTGGAAGTCGTGTGCCTCCTGGAACCGCGGGACGATGACGATCTCGCCAGCCGTATTGATATAGCCTCCCAGATAACGATTCTCATCCTCCCCCCCTTCGACATCCTTTACCACCGTTATGGCCGCAAGGCCTTCGGCGAAGTTGTCCACGAAGTAGAAACGAGGCTCTATCGTCCAGCGCCCCTCGCGGTCGATAACGCCCCAGAACGACTGATCGAGGAACCGACGGCGTCCCGCCGGAGTGATTTCCGCGGGAGCAAGCCCATTATTGAATTCCCCCACCTGTTCGAACAGGGGATCGATGATCATCTCCCCTGTCGTATCAATGAAGCCGAAGTTGTCTCGCACTCCGACCGACGCGAGTCCTTGGTGAAAACGGTTCGCGAAGCGGAACTTCGGCGCGATCACCATTTCTCCTTGCTTGTTGATGTATCCCCACTTCTTCTTCACCTCCACCGCCGCAAGACCCTCGCTGAAAGTGAAGGCGCGAGTGCAATTTGGTTCAAGAACCGTGTGACCCGACTTGTCGATATAGAGGCAGCGTTTTCCAACCATCACCGCCGCAACGCCTTCGGAGAACTTGTCGGCCGAGTCGAACTGTAGTCCGATGACCGTATGTCCCGAGGTATCGATGAATCCCCATTTCATGCCCACGCGCACGCAGGCGAGCCCTTCCGAAAACGCCGACGCATGGTCGTAACGCGCCTCGATCGCAATCTGCCCCGAGGCGTCGAGGAATCCATTCTTGCCGTTCAATCCAAAACGTGCGAATGACTCCTCGTGACGGACCACCCACTGAAATGGATACACCGGCTTTACCACAATGCGACCATCGCGATCGATGTACCCCCATTTGTCGTCGACTTCAATCGGAAAAATGATGCTGTTCACTATTGTACTCCTCGAGTTTCTTTGGGCCTCTAGCCCACAGGACCCAACGCAGCGTTGGCAGCCCCGTGCGCCGTCGGGCAGGCCCAAAGCGCTCGCACTGTTGGCCTGTGGCACAAAACCACCCTCATTGCACTAGTTCGCAAACTTCATACTCATCCACTCACCCCCTGGAAGCTTGAAATCGTATTTGACTCGTTTCACTCTATCCCCAACATATTCCAGACCTACTCGCACATCCACCTTGCCATGCTGCCTCACAAGACCCGCTATCATCTTGTCACGCGCTGCCATTGCACCGCGATTCACCTCGGACAACTGCGCGAAGACGTTTCGTGAGTTCTTTCCCGTTCCGCCCAGCACTTTCGCTATCAGATGCCCAGCGTCATGCTGCCCCGGCATCAACCCGGGGAGCGTTTTGCGAACCGAGGACGGAACGACGCTACCCGTGTGAAGTGCGGCTCTGGACACAGTAACGGAAGCGCTGACAACTCTTCCCCGCTTATCCAGCCCAAATTCGATTCCGTCCTCAACAACCGTTGAGCATTTATTATGCACCAAAACCGGCGGGGCGCGAATCCCTTGGGCGGCGACGTAGTACGTGTGGGCGCCGGCCACTTCGAAGTTATACACGGGCGTGCCGTCGACGCGGGGCTCCCAGCGCGTCGCCTCGACCACGGCCAGGGCCCCGTCGGGCTCGGCCAGCGACATGCCGGGCTCAAGCTCGCTCGCCCGCACCCAGCCCCACGCCGGCACCCAAAACGGATGCTCGTTGGTCTACTTTCGCGCCAATGCCCGATCGATCCGTGTCAGGCAGCTTTGGCGGCCGAGGATGGCCATTGTGTCGAACATGCCCAGGCCGACGCCTTTGCCGGTCGTCGCGACGCGCAGTGCGTGGATGATCTGGCCGATGCCGACTCCCTCGGCCTCGACGAACTGGTGGAGCGCGGCGTCGAGCGTCGGGGCGTCGAACGGATCGCACCCGGCCAGCACCTCGCGGAATTTGGCGAGCAATGCCGGCGCGTCGGCCGCCTTGGCGATCCGCTTGTCGAACGCCTTCTCGTCGTAGGGCAGCTCGTCGTCGGCCGTGAAAAACTCAGCGAAGTCGAGCACGTCGCCGGCGATCTTGATCCGGTCGCCGGCCGCCTCCAACACTCGCGTCACCTTCGCTTCGACGTCGGCGCCGGCCGGCGCGGGCACGAGCTGCGCTCGCTGCAAATAGGGCAACACCATGACCGTCTTCTGCGCCATCGGCAACTGCTGCATATGCCGGTCCTGAAAGGCTTGCAGTTTGACCGGATCGAAACTGGCCGGCGAGTTGTTCACGCGATCGAGCGAGAAATGCTTCACCAGGTCCGACGGCATGAAATGCTCGGTCTTGTCGTCCAACGACCAGCCCAGCAGTGCCAGGTAGTTGACCACCGCGTCGGGCAGGAAACCGACCTCGCGATAGAAATCGACCACCACGGGGTTGAACTCGTCGAGCTTCGTCTCGGCGCCAATCGCCTGGGCAATTTGCCGGCCGTGTTCGACCAGCTTGGCGAAATCGCGATCCTTCAGATACTTGTCGAGCTTCCGCTTGCTGAGCTTCACCTTGCTGCCCGGCTCGGCCACGAACGGCAGATGGGCGTATTCGGGCCGTTCGTAGCCCAACGCCTCGATCATGAAGATTTGCCGCGGGGTGTTCGACAGATGCTCCTCGGCGCGGATGACGTGGCTGATGCGCATCGCATGGTCGTCGACCACGTTGGCCAGGTGGTACAGACACGAGCCGTCGGCCCGCTGAACGACGTGGTCCTGCTCGCGGGCCCATTGGAACTCGACTCGGCCGCGAATGTGGTCGTCGATCGTGAGCGTTCCCTCGCGGGGCATTCTCAGGCGAACGACGAACGTCCGCCCCTCGGCCTCGAAGCGCGCCGCGTCGGCCGGCGTTTCGGCCATCCAGCGGCGGCTATAGACGAAATCGCGTTTCTCGGCTTGTGCCGCGTCGCGCTCGACCTGAAGCTCCTCGGGCGTGGCGTAATCGCGATAGGCGGCCCCTCGGCGGATCAGCTCTTCGGCCGCCGCCTGATAGAGTTCGGTCCGCTGCGACTGGTAGTACGGCCCGAACGGCCCGCCGACCTCGGGGCCTTCGTCCCAATCGATGCCGAGCCATTTCAGCCCGTCGAGAATCGGCTTGAGCGCGTCCTGAACGTTGCGCTCTTGGTCGGTGTCGTCGATGCGGAGGATGAACTTGCCCGCGTTGCGCTGGGCGAAGAGCCAGCAGAACAAGGCCGTGCGAACGCCGCCGATGTGGAGGTAGCCGGTCGGGGATGGGGCGAAGCGGGTGCGGATCATTTTTTGGGATTTTGGGATTTTGGGAT
>DOEZ01000371.1 GCA_003532715.1 Planctomycetaceae bacterium | reverse complement strand
GCGAAAGGCGACTATCGAGGCCGCGTCGTCGGCAGGTCGACGACTGCCCGCGATCAGTTACGACTTGACGAAGGATAGTTTAATATGTGGAACGTGATATTCTCCGGGCTAATCATGATCGCCGCCGCCGACGTGGACCTGCGGACGCTCGACGGTCAGAGCGTGCGCGGGAATCTCGTTGGCCTCGACGGCGAAAAAGTCATTGTCGAGACAGCGGATGGCCGACAGTCGCTTCCCATGAACCGCCTCATGAGCCTACGGCCGGCGGGCGTCGTTCGACCGACCGAACCGCTCGGGGNNTGGACTGCGTCGTCGGCGAGGGTCGGTTGGCGCTGACGCGGCCGTTCGGTCCGGCGGAAGTGGCCGCCGGCGACATTCGTTCAGTCCGTTTCGCGGAAACCACGGAAGCCTTGCTCAAGGAATGGGATACGTTGTCGGCGACGGCAAGCGACTCCGACCGGCTCGTGCTGGTTCGGGACGAATCGCTCAACTATCATGCGGGAATCGTGCGCGGTCTGTCGGCCGACCGGGTCGAGTTCGATTTGGACGGCGAATTGCTGCGGGTGAAGCGGTCGAACGTACTTGGGGTGATTTACCATCGGGCGGCGGGGCGCGAATTGCCCCCGAACGTGGCGACGTTGGTCGACACAACCGGTTCGCGATGGGCGGTTCGGTCGCTGTCGTTCGACGCGGGCGTGTTTCGAGTGACGACCCCTGCCGGAACTGCGCTGGAGTGCCCGGCCGATCAGATGGTTGAAATTGACTTTTCGGAAGGCAAGGTTGTGCATCTCGGCGAGTTGCCGTGGCGGCTGATCGAGTGGACGCCCTATTTTGGCCTTCGCGAGGAGCTGCCGGCCCGAAAGGCCTTCTTCGCGCCGCGCTTCGATCGGTCGGCCGCCGGCTCGCCGTTGATGCTCGACAGCCAGCGTTACGCGCGGGGCGTGACGTTGCGGAGCCGAACCGAGATCGAGTTTGACCTGCCGGAGGGATATCGGCGGTTCAAGGCGATCGTCGGCATTGACGACGCATTTCGTCCGCACGGCGACGCGCGAGTGATCGTCCGCGGCGACGACCGCGTGTTGGCCGAGACGAATCCGGCCGGAACGCGGCCGGCGGAGTGGATCGACGTCGATATCACCGGGCTTCGCCGGCTTTCCATTGTGGTTGATTTTGGGCAGGACATGGACCTGGGCGACCAGGTCGATCTTTGCGAGGCGAGGATCGTGAAATGAAGCAACTTTGTGTTGGCATCCTGTCGGCGACCCATGCGATGACCGCGGCGACTCCTGTCGAGGCCGCCGAGGTCGATCTGGCCGTATTGCAGGCCGAGACGCGCCGAATCGAAACGATGGAACGAGCCAAGGACGCCGTGGTCGCCGTGTTTTCGAGCACGGGACGCGGCGGCGGTTCCGGCGTGGTTATTACGCCCGACGGACTGGCCCTTACCAATTTCCACGTCACGCAGCCCAACGGCCATTGGATGAAGTGCGGCTTNNGGCTTGCCCGACGGCAAGATCTACGACGCGGTGCTCGTGGGGCTCGATCCGACGGGCGACGTTGCCCTGATCCGCCTGCTCGGGCGCGACGACTTTCCTCATGCCTTGCTCGGCGACAGCGACCAGGTGCGTCCCGGCGACTGGGTTTTCGCCATGGGCAATCCGTTCCTGTTGGCCGGCGATCTGCAACCGACCACGACGCAGGGAATCATCTCGGGAACGCACCGCTATCAGTACCCGTCGGGCACCCTGTTGGAGTACGCCGATTGCCTGCAAACCGACGCTGCGATCAATCCGGGCAATTCGGGAGGACCACTGTTCGACGACGAGGGTCGGCTGATCGGTATCAACGGCCGGTGTTCGTTCGAGAAACGCGGCCGGGTTAGCGTCGGCGTCGGATACGCCATCTCGATCAACCAGATCAAGAACTTCCTCGGCTCGCTCGAAAGCGGCCGGATTGTCGATCATGCCACGCTCGGGTTTCGCGTCACCTTCGATGCCGATCGGCGCGTGATCGTCGATCAGGTCCTCGAATCGTCCGACGCGTATCGTCGCGGCATTCGATACGGCGACGAGATCGTCCGTTTCGCGGGCCGCGCGATCGACAGCCCCAACACGTTGAAAAACGCCGTCGGGATCTTTCCCAAAGGCTGGCGATTGCCGTTGAGCTATCGGCGCGACGGCCGGTTGGAAAACGTGCTTGTCCGACTTGCTGGGATGCATGGCGAGAGTGAACTTCTGGAGAAGATGGCCGGCCGGCCGGAGCTTCCGCCGCCGGATATGCCCAAACCATCGAAACGGCCCGGCACGCCCGAGCGGCCCGATCGCGAGGAGACGCCGAAGCTCGACGAACCAGACCAACCGGGCCCCGAGAAGCCGGGCTTCAAGAAGCCGGGCGCGATACGGCCGAAGTTCCACCAGAAGCCGGTCGAGCCGGAAATGGTCAAGAAGCACTACGAGAAGCGGCGCGGTTACGCCAATTACTTCTTCAATCGGCTTCACCAGCGGCGCTTGTGGGAAGGCTGGGCGAAGACCTCCGGCACGCTGGTGGACACCGGCGTGTGGACGATCGGCGGTACAATCCATCAAGACAAGTCGTTCCAGATCGAGTTGGACGACCAAGGCGGTCGGATCGAACTGCCGGCCNNTGATTGGCTCGCGGGCGAGAATCTGGCGGGCGATCTCGCGCCTCCGCACAGCGGCGGCCTGTTGGCCGCGCTCTATTTGTGGCGACGGCTCGCCACGGTCGGTTTCGATCGTTTCGGCGAGGTCCATTACGTGGGCACGGCTCCGCTGGAGGGAAGCGTGGGGCTGGTCGACGTTGTGACCGGGACCTACGGCGGCGTGACGTGCCGGTTCTATTTCGACCCGGACGATCACCGACTGCTGGTCGTGGAGATGTTCCCCGAAGACGGCGCGGACCCGTGCGAGGTCTATTTTGGCGACCACCGGTTGGTCGGCGGCCGTATGTTGCCGAGCCTGATGGAGGTTCGTTTTGCCGACGAAATGTACGGCCGTTTCTCGATCGAGACCATTACTTTTGAAGGCGACAATCAACCGTAGGCGGAAGCGATATGGCGAGTTTGTTTACAGACCGACGAAGTGTGCCGAGGAGTTGCCGACTGTTCGCGGGAATCACGATCGCGCTCGCGCTGGTCACGGGTTTGGGCGAGGCGGCGCGTGCTTCCTCGCTGAGTGCCAGGGGCCCGTCGTCGGCCGAAGTCTTAGCCGAATTGCAGCCGAAAATGGTCAAGATTCACGGCGTCGGCGGGTTGCGCGGGATGGAGTCGTATCAGAGCGGTTTCTTGATTTCCGACAAAGGCCATGTGCTGACCGCGTGGAGTCACGTGCTCGATACAGACTTTCCGATGGTCGTCTTGCAGGATGGGCGTCGATTCGACGCCGAGTTGATCGGCGCGGATCCCCGGCTCGAGATCGCGCTGCTGAAGATCGATGCCGCGGATCTGCCCCATTTCGATTTGGCCCGTGCCGTCGAGGCGGCTCCCGGCACCCGCGTCCTGGCGCTGAGTAATCTGTTCGGCGTGGCGACGGGCAACGAGCCGCTCAGCGCGCAGCATGGCGTTGTTTCGATCAAGACGCCGCTTGCGGCTCGACGAGGCGTGTTCTAGACGCCCTACGACGGGCCGGTCTACGTGCTCGACGCCGTGACGAACAATCCGGGCGCGGCCGGTGGCGCCCTGGTCACGCTTCGCGGCCGGCTGGTCGGCATTTTGGGGAAGGAACTGCGGAACACATCGAACCACACGTGGCTCAACTACGCCGTTCCGATCGAGGAGATTCGTTCCTCGGTCGACCGGTTGCTGGCCGGAAAACCCGTCGATGAACTCGAAAGGCCCACGTCGCGTCCGGTTCGGCCGATCGCGTTCGACGAACTGGGAATCGTCCTGGTGCCCGAGGTGCTTCCTCGCACGCCACCCTACGTCGATTTCGTGCGGCCCGGCTCACCGGCCGCGCGTGCCGGCCTGCGGCCCGACGACTTGGTGGTGCTGGTCAACGATCGGTTGACCCAGTCGTGCAAGATGCTGCGCGAGGAACTCGAAAGCATGGACCGCGAGACGGCGGTCCGCGTGAGCGTGATGCGAGGCACGGAATTGGTCGAAGTCACGTTCGCGGTGTCGAAGCCCTAGTGCTTTGACAACATTAAGGACTTGGGTTGGCAGATCACGAGATTTGTTCACCTACAGGGACGAATGTGATCTGCCAACCCAGGAATTAAGATCTGACAAAGCACTAGCAACGATTCGGGAAAAGGGAAAAGGGGGGAAATGGAAAAAGCATTGACGGCAACGATGATCGCGATGTTGGCTCTCGCGCTGGTCTTCAATAACTTGACCATGGTCAACTCGGCCACGGCCGAGGACGAGATCGAGCTGCGCGAGGAGCAAGCATTTCAGGCGGCCGTCGATCAGGTTTCACCGTCGATCGTTCGGATCGAGACGGTCGGAGGACGCGAGCGAATCGGCGACACGCTGCTAGGCACTGGGCCGACGACCGGATTGATCGTCGGCGAGGACGGGCTTATCGTGTCGAGCCAGTTCAACTTCCTGCGGCGTCCCGATTCGATTCTCGTTCAACTTTCCGACGGACGCCGCAAGCCGGCCCGGTTGCTGGCGACCGATCACGGCCGAATGGTGGTGTTGCTGAAGATCGAGGTGGACGAGCCGCTGCCGGTGCCCGAGTTCGCCGCGCGCGAAACGATGCGCGTGGGTCAATGGACGATCGCCGTCGGTCGGACGTTCGAGGTCGACCGGCCGAACATGTCGGTCGGTATTCTCAGCGCGGCATCGCGGATTCGCGGCCGGGCGATCCAGACCGACGCGGCCACCTCGCCGAACAACTATGGCGGTCCCCTGGTCGACATTCTTGGTCGCGTGCTCGGAGTGCTAACGCCCCTGTCGGCCGATCCGAACGAGGAGGTCGGCCGGCTCGAATGGTACGACGCGGGGATCGGCTTCGCCGTGCCGGCCGAGGATATTCTTCGGGTGTTGCCTCGGCTACGCGCGGGCGAGGATTTGTATCCGGGATTGCTCGGAGTCGCTTTCGCCGGGCCCGACCCGAACACGGCTGAACCGATCATTGCCGCATGTCATCCGAAATCGCCCGGCTACGGCGTGCTTCTGCCGGGCGACCGGATCGCGTCCGTCGACGATCGACCGGTCGCGCGCGTGGCCGAGTTGGAGGAAGCCTTGGGGCGACGTTACGCCGGCGACAAGGTCGGCGTGACAATTCTGCGCGAGGGGAAGACGAGCCGTCATGAATTAACCTTGGCGGCCGAATTGCCCTCGTATGAACGTGCGTTTCTGGGCATACTGCCTCGTCGCGATGGGCCGGCGGCCGAGGGGCCCGTCGCCGTTCGCTTCGTCTATCCCGACAGTCCAGCATCGCGGGCAGGTATCGCGCCGGGCGACCTGTTGGCGGCGATGGCCGGCAAGGAACTGGCCGGGGCCGACGATTTGCGCCGCCGCGTTGCCCTGTTGGTGCCGGAGGACGAAGTGACGCTCGATGTTCGTCGCGACGGCGAGACGCGATCGGTATCGCTCGCCTTGGGCCGGATGCCCGAGGCTCTGCCCGACGACGTGTTGCCGCCGGCACGCGACACGCGACCGGTCGGTGCGGCGAAACCATCGGAACACGCGAAAGTTGCGATAAGCGTGCCCGACATCGAGAACGAAGCCTGGGTCTATTTGCCGAAAGGCCATGATCCGGCCATCGCCCACGGCGTGGTGGTCTGGCTCGACGCGCCCGGGGCGGTCGATGACGACGCAATCCTGAGACTCTGGCGATCGGCGTGCGACCAGGGCGGGTTGGTACTGCTGACGGTCAAGCCATCGAAGGCCGAAGCATGGCTGCCGGACGAAGAAGCGGTTGTCGCGCGACTGC